>NZ_LUNF01000111.1:0-13738 GCF_001626145.1 Aeromicrobium sp. REDSEA-S32_B7 | reverse complement strand
GCGATCTTCGCGTGGGCGATGTCGCGGGCGACGACGAGCGGGCCGGTGAGCGACAGGCGCGTCTTCACCGGGTACTGCGACAGCTGCGCCCGGATCTCGTCCATCGGCCGGGTCAGGTCGACCTGCACGACCTCGCCGCCACTGATGTCCTCGGCCGTGCCGGCGTCGGGCATGTACTGCGCGGGGTCGGTCTCGAGCTGCTCGAGGAAGACGCCCTCGGGCGTGATCTTCGCCCGCGCCTGGCGGTCGGCCGAGCACGAGACCGCGATCGCCACCGGGCACGACGCGCCGTGACGCGGCAGGCGCACGACGCGGACGTCGTGGCAGAAGTACTTGCCGCCGAACTGGGCGCCGATGCCGAAGGACTGGGTGAGCTCGAAGACCTGCTGCTCGAGCTCGACGTCGCGGAACCCGTGCGCGCTCATCGAGCCTTCCGTGGGCAGCTCGTCGAGGTAGTGCGCGGAGGCGTACTTGGCCGTCTTGAGGGCGAACTCCGCCGACGTCCCGCCGATCACGACGGCCAGGTGGTACGGCGGGCAGGCCGCGGTGCCGAGGCTCTTGATCTTCTCGTCGAGGAACTCCAGGAGCCGTGTGGGGTTCAGGATCGCCTTCGTCTCCTGGAACAGGAAGGACTTGTTGGCCGAGCCGCCGCCCTTGGCCATGAAGAGGAACGAGTACTCCGGGGTGGGCTTGGTGCCGGGGGAGGAGTAGAGCTCGATCTGCGCCGGCAGGTTGGTGCCGGTGTTCTTCTCCTCGTAGGTGGTGAGGGGTGCGAGCTGGCTGTACCGCAAGTTGAGCTGCGTGTACGCGTCGTGCACACCGCGACTGATGGCCTCGGCGTCGTCGGCGCCCGTGAGCACGCCCTCGGACTTCTTGCCCATGACGATCGCGGTGCCGGTGTCCTGGCACATCGGCAGCACGCCGCCGGCGGAGATGTTGACGTTCTTCAGCAGGTCGAGCGCCACGAAGCGATCGTTGCCCGACGCCTCGGGATCGTCGATGATCTTCCGCAGCTGCGCGAGGTGCGCGGGCCGCAGGTAGTGGCTGATGTCGTGCATCGCCTCGGCCGTGAGCCGGCGCAGCGCCTCGGGCTCCACGTGCAGGAACGTGCGGGTGCTGCCGTCGGGGAGCACGACCTCGGAGGTCGAGACGCCCTCGGTCGTGACGAGGCGGTACGGGGTCTCGTCAGGACCCGTCGGGAGCAGGTCGGAGTACAGGAAGTCTGCGTCGGCCACGGGCAGACGATAGCGTCCGCGCTCAGCGCGCGCGGCCGGTCAGCACCCAGTAGTGCTCGGAGCGTCCCTGGAGGTCGACGGGGACGGCGACCGCCCGGACGTCGTCGAGCAGGGCCGCGAGCCGTGCGCGCAGGGGGGCAGAGTCGGCCATCGACCAGACGGCCAGGGTCCCGCCGGGCCGCAGCACGCGGGCGGCGTCGGCGAGACCGTCGGCCGCGTACACGGCGGCGTTCGTCTCGTGCACGAGGAAGTCGGGACCGTTGTCGACGTCGAGCAGGACGGCGTCCGTCTGGGCCGTGTAGCCGAGGCCGAGCCCGCCGACGAGCACCTCGCGGGCGCCGACGTCGAGCACGAGCTCGGCGAGCAGTCGTTCGCTGGACGTCTCGACGTCGTCCATGACGAACACGCCGTTGACCCGCAGCTCCGTGGCGCCGTCGGCCCGGACCCGCACCACGACCTCGGCTGCTTCGTCCACGCCCGCACCCTAGCGCCCGAGCTTCACCACGTTTCGGTACGTGATCGCCCGTTCCGGGCGGCGGCGAGGGCGATGACGTACCGAAACGTCGGGGGAGGGGCCTAGCGTCGGGTCATGGCACACACCCACCACGGCATCGACTACATCGAGATCCCTGCGCCCGACCTCGCCGCCGCGCAGCAGTTCTACGGTGACGCGTTCGGCTGGCGCTTCACCGACTACGGACCCGACTACGTCGGCATCCAGCGCGTCGAGGGGGAGGGCGAGGCGGGCGGGTTCGACCCCACCGGCACGCCGTCGACCACCGGTCCCCTCGTCCAGCTCTGGTCGGCCGACCTCGAGGCGACCCGCGACGCCGTCGTCGAGGCCGGCGGCACGGTCGTCGACGACGTGTTCGCGTTCCCCGGCGGCCGCCGCTTCCACTTCACCGATCCCGCCGGCAACCGGCTCGGTGTCTGGAGCGACGTCTAGTCCGCACGGTGTCCCGCGTCGGGGCCGTGGTCAGGCGTGCTGGGCGCGCTCGACGGTGCGGACGATCGCCTCGACGATCTGGTCGTAGAGCTGGCTCGGGAGGTCGTGGGCCATGCCCTCGATCTCGACGTGCTCGGAGCCCCGCAGCGCCGCGGCCGTCGCCTTCCCGCCGGACCGGTGGACCAGCGGGTCGCGCGTGCCGTGGATGACGGTGGCGGGGACGTCGAGCCTGGCGAGGTCGGCCGTGCGGTCGGGCTGGGTCAGGATCGCCATCACCTGGCGCGTCACCCCGCTCGCCGACCAGCCGCGGTCGTAGGTCTCGTAGGCGCGGTCGCGCGCGAACTCGGGGTCGGTCGGGTAGTCCGGCGACGCGATCATCTGGGTGCCTCGCAGCGAGCGCTCCACGTACTCGTCGCGCGTGTGGCCGGCCTTGCTGAGCAGGGCAGGCAGCAGCTTGGGGTTCTGGTAGCCGACGGTGCGCCGGCCCGTGGTCGACATGATCGACACGAGCGAGCGCACCCGCTCGGGGTGCGCCACCGCCATCGTCTGGGCGATCATGCCGCCCATCGAGACGCCCACGACGTGCGCGGCCTCGACGTCGAGGTGGTCGAGCAGCCCGAAGGCGTCGTCGGCGAGGTCGCCGATCGTGTACGGCGGCGTGGTGAGGCCCACCAGCGCCTTCGCGAGGTCGATCCGGCTCACGCGGTGCTGGCGCAGCTTGGTGGAGCGGCCGGTGTCGCGGTTGTCGTAGCGCACGACGAACAGCCCGTGCGCGACGAGCTGCTCGCAGAACGCGACGTCCCACCATCCCATCGGGCCGCCGAGGCCCATGACCAGCAGCACGGGAGGGTCGGCGGGGTCGCCGAACGTCTCGTAGCAGAGGTCGATGCCCGACGGCAGGTGCGCGAACTGTTCTCCGGAGCCGGCCATGCAGGTGATGGTACGAGGAGTCGGGGGCTGGGGCAGGCCGGACGAGACCGGATACGGTCGTCGACGTGGCCACGCCCGAGGAGATCGTCCGCTTCGACGACGTCGAGCCCCCGCCAGGTGCGTCGCCGTGGGTCGACGGGGCCGGGCCCGGACGCGACGTCGTCGTGGTCGAGCCCGACCCTGCCTGGACCGAGCAGGCTGCCCGGCTCGTCGACACCGTGGGGGCTGCGCTCGGCAGGACCGCCGTGAGCGTCGAGCACGTCGGGTCGACGTCGGTGCCGGGCCTCGCGGCCAAACCGCTGCTCGACCTCCTCCTCGTGGTGCCCGACCCCGACGACGAGGACGCCTACGTGCCGGCGCTGGAGTCGCAGGGCTTCCGGCTCGTGGTCCGTGAGCCGTGGTGGCAGGGCCACCGTCTGCTGCGCCACCACGACCCGCGCACCAACCTGCACGTCTTCCACGCGGACGGCGCGGAGGTCGCGCGCATGCGGATGTTCCGCGACTGGCTGCGCACCCACCCCGACGACCGCGACCTCTACGCCGACGCCAAGCGTGCCGCGTCGGCCGCAGCGAGCGACGCAGGCGAGCACGTCATGCAGTACAACGCCCGCAAGCAGGACGTGGTGCGCGCGATCCACGCCCGCATGTTCGCGGCGCACGGGTACCCCGTCTGACGCCGGCGCTCAGGCAGGTCTGCGGAACAGCGCGGTGAGCAGGAACGCCTCGCCGAAGCGACCCGTGCCCCGCTGCTCGCGCATGGGGCGGACCTCGACGGGCTCGAGGTCGTCGAAGATCCACCGCAGGTCGTCGGCGGTGAACGCGATCCCGCCCTCGAGCCCGCCGCGCAGGTAGAGCTGTTCGTCGGGCGCCCCCGTGCCCATGAAGCCGTCGTGGAAGCACACGACGCCGAACCAGCCGCCGGGAGCGAGCACGCGGTCGAGGAGGCGCCGGTAGGCGACGCGACGGTGGGGCGGCAGGTGGTGCAGGCAGCCGGAGTCGTACACGAGCTCGTAGGGCCCGGCGAGCACGTCGCCGACGCCGCCGAACGCGTCGCCCACGTGGTACCGCGGCGACGCGCTGGCGTGGTCCTCCTGCTCCCGCGCCCACGCGACCGCGGTCGCCGAGAGGTCGACGGCATCGACGGCGGCGCCGACGGACGTCAGGTAGCGGCTGTTGCGGCCCGTCCCGCAGCCGAGGTCGAGGGCGCGTCGGGGCCGCACCTCGCCCGCCTCGACCCAGGCGGCCAGGTTCTCGTCAGGGGCGTCGACGAAGAACGGCACGGGCCGGGACCGGTCGGTGTAGAAGTCGTCCCACCAGGCCGCGCCGGCGCCGTCGGTCCAGCGGTCGGCGGTCGACGTGAACAGGTCGTCCATGAGCGCGAGCACGTCGTCGACACTGCGCACGTGCCGCGCCCGTGGTCGCTCCTGCACCTCGACCCCCGACGTCGGCTCAGCGCTCGTAGTCGATGGCCGAGTAGGCCTTGAGCTTCGTCAGCTGGTGCTCGCTGGTGATCTTGCGGATCGTGCCGCTGCGCGAGCGCATCACGAGCGACTCGGTGAACGCCTTGCCCTTGGCGTAGCGGACGCCGTCGAGCAGCTCGCCGTCGGTGATGCCGGTGGCGACGAAGAAGCAGTCGTCGGCGACGACGAGGTCGTCGGTGAGCAGCACCCGGTCGAGGTCGTGCCCGGCGTCGATGGCGCGCTGGCGCTCGTCGTCGTCGGTGGGCGCGAGCCGACCCTGGATGACACCGCCGATCGCCTTGATGGCGCAGGCCGTGATGATCCCCTCGGGCGTGCCGCCCGTGCCGACGAGCAGGTCGACGCCGGTGTCGGGGCGCGCCGCGACGATGGCACCGGCCACGTCGCCGTCGCTGATGAACTTGATGCGCGCACCCGCGTCGCGGATCTCCTGCACCAGGGCGGCGTGGCGGGGCCGGTCGAGCACGCAGACGGTGACGTCGCTGTTGCTGATGCCCTTGGCCTTGGCGACGAGGGCGATGTTCTTGGACACCGGGAGGCGGATGTCGACCTGGTCGGCGGCCTCCGGGCCGGCCACCAGCTTCTCCATGTAGAAGACGGCCGACGGGTCGTACATGGACCCGCGGGGCGCGACGGCCATGACCGAGATCGCGTTGGGCATGCCCTTCGCGCACAGGGTCGTGCCGTCGATCGGGTCGACCGCCACGTCGCACTCGGCGCCGGAGCCGTCGCCGACCTGCTCGCCGTTGAACAGCATGGGCGCCTCGTCCTTCTCGCCCTCGCCGATGACGACGACGCCGTCCATGGTGACGGTGTTGATGAGGCTCCGCATCGCGTTGACGGCGACGCCGTCGGCGCCGTTCTTGTCGCCGCGCCCGACCCAGCGACCGGCGGCCATGGCACCGGCCTCCGTGACACGGACGAGGTCCAGGGCGAGGTTGCGGTCCGGGGCTTGGGCGGCGGGCTGCAGGCTTTCCACGCTCCGCACCCTACCGGCGTCGGCGCCGGTCAGAGGCCGTGCACCTGCACTTCGCTCGCCTTGACCACCAGGTGGACGCGTCGACCGGGCTCCAGGAGCAGGTCGGCGACGGCGTCGACCGTCACGTCGGCACTGACGACGTCGGTGCGCACGAGTGCTCGCCGACCACGCGGCTCGACGGCCGTGACCGTGGCCGGCCAGACGTTGCGGGGGCTGCCGGCGGGCGCCTCCAGGTGCACGGCGACGGCGGCCGGGTCGAGCACGGCCACCGCGGGCGCCCCGGCCGGGGGCGTGGAGCCGGAGGCGTGGACGACGAGTCCCTCGGGCGTGTGCAGGCCCGGTGACGTCGCCGTGCCGCGCAGCAGGTTGAGCCCGGCGAGCTCGGCGGCGAAGACGCTGCGCGGCTGCTCGAGCACGCGCTGGGTGGGGCCGACGTCGACGACGCGGCCGTGCTCGACGACGGCCAGCGTGTCGGTGAGCAGCAGGGCGTCCAGCACGTCGTGGGTGACGAGCACGGCGGTGCGGCCGGCGTCGCGACGTCGACGCAGCACCTGCGCGAGGATCGTTCGCAGCTGCGGGACGACGGCGGCGTCGAGCGCGGCCATCGGCTCGTCGAGCAGCAGCACGCCAGGATCGGGGGCGAGAGCGCGCGCGAGGGCCACCCGCGCTGCCTGCCCGCCCGACAGCGTGCCGGGCCGCCGGTCGGCGAGGTCGGTGCACCCGAGCTCGGTCAGCCGGTCGTGGGCGATCCTCTCCGCCTCGGCGCGCGAGGCCCCACGGCTGCGCGGCCCGAAGGCGACGTTCGCGACGACGTCGAGGTGGGGGAACAGCAGCGGCTCCTGCGCGAGCAGCCCGACCCCGCGTGCGTGCGGCGGTGTCCACCGACCCGTCGCGGTGTCCACGAGCACGCGACCGTCGACCTCGAGGCGCGCGTGCGGGGGTCGCAGCGTGCCGGCGAGCGCCGCGAGCACGGTCGACTTGCCTGCGCCGTTGGGTCCGACCAGCCCCAGCGTGCTGCCGGCGGCGACGTCGAGCGCGAGGTCGACGTCGCGCTCGGGCACCTGCACGCGCAGCGCGATGCTCATGAGCGACCCTCGCGGCCGCGCACGAGCACGATGACGAGCACGGCCACCACGACGAGCAGCAGGGAGAGCGCGACGGCGGCGTCGGGGTCGGTCTCGCGCTGCAGGTAGATCTCGAGCGGCAGCGTGCGGGTGACGCCCTGCAGGCTGCCCGCGAAGGTGATGGTGGCACCGAACTCCCCGAGCGCCCGCGCGAACGCGAGGACCGCGCCGGACACCAGGCCAGGGAGGACGAGCGGCAGGCTGACCCGGCGCAGCACGGTCGAGGGCCGGGCCCCGAGCGTGGCGGCGACGGTCTCGTAGCGGTGCCCGGCGGTGCGCAGGCTGCCCTCGAGGCTGATCACGAGGAAGGGCAGCGCCACGAACGTCTGGGCGAGGACCACGGCCGTGGTCGAGAACGCGACTTGCACGCCGAGCACCTGGAGGCTCGACCCGAGCAGGCCGCGGCGCCCGAAGGTCGCGAGCAGGGCGATGCCGCCGACGACGGGCGGCAGGACGAGGGGCAGCAGGACGAACGCGCGCAGCAGGGCCTGCCCCGGGAACCGGGTGCGGGCGAGCACGAACGCCATCGGCACGCCCAGCAGCACGCACAGCACGGTGGAGGCCGCGGCGGTGCGCAGGCTGAGCCACAGCGCCGCACGCGACGACTCCGACGTCAGCAGCGCTGGGAGGTCCGACCAGTCGACGCGGGTGAGCAGCGCGACGACGGGCACGACCACGAGCGCGGCACCGAGCGCCGCGGGCAGCCAGACCCACCGGGGGAGGTCCCCGGCCGTGCGCTGGGTGCGTCGGGCCCCCGTGCCCCGCTGCACGTCGGGCGCGAGCGGCGCGCCCCCAGGGCTCACGGTCGGGCGAAGCCGGCCGCGCGCAGCACCTTCTGGCCCTGCGAGCCGGTCACCAGCTCGACCCAGTCGCGGGCCAGGCTGGGCTGCTTGGCGTCCGAGAGCACCGCGATCGGGTAGGTGTTGACGACCTGTGAGGCCTGCGGCACGTCGACGGTCCGGACGTCGTCGCCGGCGCCCTTCGCGTCGGTCACGTAGACGAGCCCGGCGTCGGCCTCGCCCGACGTCACCTTCGTGAGCACGTCGGTGACCGACTGCTCCTCGCTGTCGGGCGCCAGCGTGACGCCGGCGGCGGTGGCGAGCTTCTGCGCGGCGCTGCCGCAGGGCACCTGCGGAGCGCAGACCACGACGTCGAGGTCGGGGTTCGCGAGGTCGTCGAGCGACGTGACGTCGCCCGGGTTGTCCGGAGGCGTGACGATCACGAGCGTGTTCGACGCGAAGTCCTGGGGGTCGCCGGCGACGAGGTCGTCGCCGACGAGCGTGTCCATGTTCTTCTCGTCGGCGGAGGCGAAGACGTCCGCGGGCGCGCCCTCGCTGATCTGCGAGACGAGGTCGGAGGAGCCGCCGAAGCTCAGCTGCACGGTGACGCCCTCGTTCGCGGCCTCGAACTCCTTCGCCAGCTCGGTGAAGGTGCCCTTGAGCGACGCCGCGGCGTAGACGACGAGCGTGCTGTCGACGTCGGCCCGCGGGTCGACGGCGTCGTCGTTGCCGCACGCGGCGAGGGGGAGCAGCAGGGCAGCGGCGGCTGCGGCGGTCGCGAGCCTCTTCATGACGGGACCTCCAGGGAGACGTTGGTGGACTTGACGGTCGCCCAGGCGACGCTGCCGGGCTCGAGCCCGAGCGCGTCGACGGACTCGCGGCTGACGAGGGAGACGACGCGGTACGGACCGCAGACCAGCTCGACCTGCGCCATCACCGTGTCGGTGGTGATACGGGTGACGATCCCGCGCAGCTGGTTGCGGGCGCTCGTGTGCTCGGGTCCGTGGTCGGGCGTGGCCGCGTGCTCGGCGGCGAGACGCGCCAGCTCGGTGCCCTCGATGCCCGCCCGGCCGTCGACGTCGACCGGGCTGAACCGACCCTGCTGCTGCCAGCGACGTAGGGTGTCATCGCTGACGCCGATCAATGCTGCGGCGTCGGAGAGCTTGTGCACGACCATGCTGCGGAGCGTAGCCGCACTCGCGGCGGCGTGCCGACGAACGGGCCGCGTCTGCGGCGAGATCACTTCCTGGAGGACGCATGGCCGGCTCGAGTCGCGGCAACCCGAAGCTCGGCGACATCATCCGGTCGGTCGGCGTGCTCGGTGTCGGCCTGCTCGTCGTCTGGGGGGTGGCGCACCTCTTCTACGGCAACGCGCCGAAGGAGCCGCAGGTGCCGGCGGTCGACTACGCGGCGGTGCTGCCCGGGGCCGAGCGCGAGACGGGCGCCGACCTGCTCGCGCCCACGTCGCTGCCCGAGGGCTGGAAGGTGACGTCGTCGCGGGTGCGTGAGGAGGTGTGGAGCCTCGGCACGCTGACCGACGACCAGCGCTTCATCGGCATCCAGCAGGCGCCGGGCGCCGAGGAGGCCACGGTCGAGGAGCTGGTGCCGGGCAGCGAGCGCGTCGCCGAGGTCGAGATCGGCGACCAGACGTGGACGCGCTGGTCGTCGCCCGACGACGAGACCACGTACTCGCGCGTGGTCCCGGGGCCGCGGGAGGACACGACCGCCGTCGTGACGAGCGACGTCGACCGGACGACGCTCGAGCGCTACGTCGCGTCGCTGTCCTGAGCCTCGTCGTCACCGCGGGCGGCGCGGTCGAGGCGCTCGCGCGCGCCGTCGAGCCAGCGCTGGCACACGGTGGCGAGCTGCTCGCCGCGCTCCCAGAGCGCGAGCGACTCCTCGAGGCCGACGCCGCCGGTTTCGAGGCGCTGCACCACGGACACCAGCTCCTCGCGAGCCTGCTCGTAGGAGAGGTCGAGGGTGGTGTCGGGCTCGGGCTCAGTCGGCATGCGGGGTCTCCTCGGTGCGGTCGGTCGTGACGTGGGCGCTGCCGTCGGCGAGGCGCACCACGAAGGCGGCGGGCACGTCGGCCACGGAGGTGAGCACGTGCCCGTCGGTGGTCTGCGCGACCGCGTAGCCGCGCTCGAGGGTGGCGAGCGGCGACAGCGCCCGCACGCGCGCGAGGTGGTGCCCGACGGTGTCGTGCTCACGGTCGAGCCGGTGCCGCAGGGCGCGGTCGGCGCGCTCGCGCAGGTGGGTGAGCGCGTCGTGCTGCGCGTCCACGAGCACGTGCGGCGCGGCGAGGACGGGGCGTGAGCGCAGCTGCGCCAGTCCGTGCGCCTCGCGGTCGACGAGGGCCGTGACCGCCCGCCGCAGCCGCGATCGCGCGTGGGCGATGCGGTCCTGCTCCTCGGCGGCGTCGGGGACCACGCGCTTGGCGGCGTCGGTGGGCGTGGAGGCGCGGACGTCGGCGACGAGGTCGAGCAGGGGCGTGTCCTGCTCGTGCCCGATGGCGCTGACCACGGGCACCCGGCAGGCGTGCACCGCGCGCACGAGCGACTCGTCGGAGAACGGCAGGAGGTCCTCCAGTGACCCTCCGCCGCGGGCGACGACGAGCACGTCGACCTGGGGCGCGAGCTCCTGCACGGCGGCGACGACGTCGCGCGCCGAGCCGGCCCCCTGCATGAGGGCGTGACGGACGACGAAGCGGACGCCCGGCCACCGCAGGCGCGCGTTCTCGAGCACGTCGCGCTCGGCGGCCGAGGCGCGTCCGGTGACCAGCCCGACGGTGCCGGGCAGGAACGGCAGCGGCTTCTTGAGCCGGACGTCGAAGAGCCCCTCGGCGGCGAGCAGCTGCTTGCGTCGCTCGAGCTGGGCGAGCAGCTCGCCCTCGCCGGCGGGTCGGATCTCGCGCACCTGCAGGGTGAGCGAGCCGTTCGGCTCGTAGAACTCCGGCCGCGCGTGCACGACCACCCGCGCGCCCTCGGTGACGGGCGCCGCGGACGCGTCGAGGACGGACACGTGGCAGGTGGCGCGGATCGAGAGGGTGGCCCGCAGGTCGCGGAGGACGAGGAAGCAGACGCCGGGCCGTCGGGTCAGCTGCGCCACCTCGGCCTCGACCCAGATCGCCCCCAGCCGCCCCACCCACTGCCCGATCAGCGTCGACACCTGCCGCAGGGGCGCGGGGGAGTCCGCCGTCGTGTCGAGCGCCATGCTCCTCAGCCTAGGAGGTGGGAGATTCCCAGGTCGCCCTGGGAATCTCCACCGGGCACGGTTTCCTCAGCGGAGCACGGAATGCTCTCCGTGCTCCGCTGAGATTTCCGTGCCTCGTCCGGGCGGTCGCCAGCGCGCGGGGGTCGCGCCGACGGGCTCGCGGTCTGTCGCCGGTCGGTACGATGCACCTATGACGACCCACGTGGACCTCGGCATGCCCCCCGTCGGTGGGAGCGTGCTCCTCGCCGACCCGCGCGGCTACTGCGCCGGCGTGGACCGCGCGGTCATCACCGTCGAGAAGGCGCTCGACCTCTACGGGGCGCCGGTGTACGTCCGCAAGCAGATCGTGCACAACAAGCACGTCGTCAACACGCTGGCCGAGCGCGGAGCGGTGTTCGTCGAGGAGCTCGACGAGGTGCCCGAGGGCGCCACGGTCGTGTTCTCCGCCCACGGCGTGTCGCCGATGGTGCACGAGCAGGCTGCCGAGCGCGGGCTGAAGACGATCGACGCCACGTGCCCGCTCGTCACCAAGGTCCACCACGAGGCGCGCCGCTTCGCCGCCGAGGACTACCGCATCCTGCTCATCGGGCACGCGGGTCACGAGGAGGTCGAGGGCACGGCGGGTGAGGCGCCCGAGCACATCACCCTCGTCGAGAGCCCGGACGACGTCGACGCCCTGGAGTTCCCCGAGGGCACCCGGCTGTCGTGGCTCTCGCAGACCACCTTGAGCGTCGACGAGACCATGGAGACGGTCCGCCGGCTGCGCGAGAAGTTCCCGCAGCTGGAGGACCCGCCGTCCGACGACATCTGCTACGCCACCCAGAACCGCCAGGTCGCGGTCAAGGAGATCGCGAAGGACGCCGACCTCGTCATCGTCGTCGGGTCCTCGAACTCCTCGAACTCGGTGCGCCTGGTCGAGGTCGCGCTCGAGGCGGGCGCGTCGGCGTCCTACCGCATCGACGACGTCAGCGAGCTCCAGGAGGAGTGGCTCGACGGTGTCGAGACCGTCGGCGTGACGTCGGGAGCCTCGGTGCCCGACGACCTGGTCCAGGACGTCCTCACCTACCTCGCCGAGCACGGCCACCCCGACGCGGCCGCCGTGCGCACCGCCGACGAGACCCTCACCTTCGCCCTCCCGCCCGAGCTGCGCCGCGACATGAAGGCCGCCGGCAAGGTCTGAGACCGACGTGGTGGGCGGATGAGCAGACGGACCAGCACGGCCGCCCTGCTCCTCGCCGGCGACGAGGAGTACTGGCGGGCGTCCGGATGGCACCGCGGCGACGCGCCGGTCCGGTGGGGCTCGGTGTCGAAGGTCCTGACGGCCGGGTTGGCCCACGCGATGGTCGAGCGCGGCACGTGGGCCTGGGACACGAGGGTCGAGGAGGTGCTCGACTCGACGTCGCCGATCACCGTGGCCGAGCTCGTCCGGCATCGGTCGGGTGTATAAGAGACAGGTACTCCAACCTCGGCTACGCGGTGCTGACGCGGATGCTGAAGGAGGTCGGCGGACCGTGGCTGGAGCAGGTGCGGAGCACGCTCGTCGAGCCGGCCGGTCTCGACCCGACCGCGTTCGACGTCGCCCGGAGGACCGGTGAGCGTGACGACGTCGTCGAGGCGCTGAGCATCTGGGGCCGCCCCCTCGACGAGTGGGTGATCGGCGACGGCCCGTTCGTCGGGGCGGCGGGTCTCGTGGCCACCCTCGACGACATGGCGGCGCTCGTGCGGGCCTCGGCCGACGGCGGCCTGCTCGATCCCTCTCGGCAGCCCCACGCATGGCGGGTGGACGACGGCCTGGCCGTCCACCACGGCGCTCTCATGCGCTGCGGTGCGGTGGTGGCGTGGCGTCCCGCCACAGGGATCGTGGGGGTGGCCAGCGCCGTCGGCGGACGGGCGGCCTTCGCCGACCGAAGGGCGGCGGACGTGCTGGACCAGCTGGCGTCCGCAGCGGCGTCTGAGGAGGGGGAGATGTCATGAGCGAGCACCGCATGGCCTGGCTGGTGACCACCGACGACGCGGTGGCGGTCGGCGACCCGTGGCGCGATCACGTGCTGCTCACGACCGAGGGGCTCGTGCACCGACGGCTCGACGTCGATGCCGCGGCGATGGTCGACGAGGCGACGTGGTCGTGGGCCGACGTCACCGACCTGCTCGTGTCCGCGCCGACGAGTCGCACGTCGAAGCCCGGACTCTGGGCCTTTCTCAGGGCTGCGGCAGCTGAGGCCACAGGTTGGGGCAGCACCCTGTCGTCGGTCGAGGTGGCGGCACGCATCGTTCATGCCGATGGCACCGATGCGCTGCTGCTCCTCGACGGCCACACCGGGAGCGGGTACCTCGCCGAGGACCAGGAGGAGGCGCGCGCCATGCTGCGGCGCGTGCTGGAGGACCCCGGCACTATCCCGCAGATTCGGAACCTCATCGCCCATCCTGACGCGTGAGATGGGCGATGAGGTTCCGAAACGGGGCTAGCGGCGGTCGGGTCGCACCACCAGCGCGGTGCCGCCACCGCGACGTTGCGGCTCGGCGACGGCGGTGAGGCGGCCGCGGCGGTCCTGCTCGATCGCGGCCACCGCGCCGATCTCGGCCTGCGAGGTGAACGCGTCGCCCGACGGCGTCAGCTGCTGGCCGAAGGGGGCGAGCAGGCCGCCGTACTGCTCGATGAAGGCCGGCTCGGCCGGCGTGACGGCCGCGTTGCGCTGCGACGCGCGTGGCGCGGCGACGGCCTGCGGCAACGTCATGCCGAGGTCGATGCGGTTGAGCAGCACCTGCAGCACCGTCGTGATGATGGTGGCACCACCGGGCGAGCCGACCACGTACTTCACCCGACCGCGGTCGAGCACGATCGTCGGCGACATCGACGAGCGCGGCCGCTTGCCGGGCTCGATCCGGTTCGGGTCCTTCGGGTCGTACACGGCCGTGAAGTCGGTGAGCTCGTTGTTGAGCAGGAACCCGCGCCCCGGCACCGTGATCGCCGAGCCGCCGGTCTGCTCGATGGTCAACGTGTAGGACGCGGCGTTGCCCCAGCGGTCGACGACCGAGAGGTGGGTGGTGGAGATG
>NZ_LUNF01000110.1:0-14345 GCF_001626145.1 Aeromicrobium sp. REDSEA-S32_B7 | reverse complement strand
GCCGACACCACGCCATGAAGAGCCACCGCACCCTGCGCTGGATCCTGCCCTCCGGCCGCACCGTCCACGCCGAACCCGCCACCCACGGCCTGACGCCCGACGTCGGGTCCGACGTCGAGCACCGCACCGCCCGGCTGCTCGTCGACCGCGGAGAGCCCCCAGTACGCTGACCCGCGTCCGACCCGACGGAGGAGACCCATGCTCGGAGTGAGCCGCGACGGCGACGTCGTCGTCCTGGAGCTGCAGCGCGAGGAGCGCCGCAACGCCCTCAACCTCGACCTGTGCCGCGCGATCGACGAGGCCGCGCGCGACGCGGTCGGCGACGGGCCCGCGAACGGGGGAGCGCGGGCCCTCGTCATCACCGGCCAGGGGACCGCGTTCTGCTCCGGGGCCGACCTCGGTGGCGTCTACGGGGACGAGTTCCTCGAGGCGCTGTACGGCATGCTGCACGGTCTCACCCGGCTGCCCGTCCCGATCGTCGCCGCCGTGAACGGCCCCGCCATCGGCGCCGGCACCCAGCTGGCCATCGCCTGCGACCTGCGGGTCGCCGACGAGCGGGCGAAGTTCGGCGTGCCCACCGCCCGCAACGGCATGGCCGTCGACGCGTGGACGATCCGCACGCTCGCCGCGCTGTCCGGCACCGGGCCGGCCCGTCGCATGATGCTGGCCGGCGAGCTCGTCGACCGCGACGAGGCGCTCGGCCACGGGCTCGTCGACAAGCCAGGCACGCTCGACGACGCGCTCGCCTGGGCGCACGAGATCGCCACGCTCGCGCCGCTCACCCTCGCCTACAACAAGCGCGTCCTCAACGACCTCGACGACGACGCCACCATCGAGCAGGGATTCCGCGACGTCTGGGCCAGCGAGGACGTGCGCGAGGCGGCCACCGCGCGCACCGAGAAGCGCACGCCCGTGTTCCGGGGGCGATGATGGCGAGCCTCGGGTTCGACCTGCTCGACCGGCACGTCATCGGCGGGGGCGCGGACGACCCGGCCACGTCGACCCTCACGTTCGCACGGTTGCTGGAGCGCTCGTCGTTCCTCGGCTCCGGCCTGCGGATGCTCGGCGTGCAGCCCGGTGACGAGGTCGGCGTGCAGGTGGCAGGCGACGACCGGGTGGTCGCCGTCTGCGCGTGCATCCGGATCGGTGCCGTTCCGGCGCCCGACGGCGCGGTCGTCGTGGCTTCCGCGACGCCGTGCTGGCGCACGCGGCCGACGTCGTCGAGCCGCTGCTCGCGCGCCGACCCGTCGGCTAGGAGCCCTCGGGCTCCAGACCGGCCCACGCCGCCACGCGGTCCCACGCGCGGCGGCGCAGGGCAGGGTCGTCCTTCGACCAGGGCAGGAAGCGGGGCGAGCGGCGACGCCGGTCGCACCAGAAGCCGTCGGGCCCGGTCACCGACGTCGGCGTGCCGACGAGCCACACCATCGTGTCCGCACCCTGCTCGGCCGTGCGCAGCACCGGCGCGACGAACTTCGCGAAGCCCGGCAGCGAGTCGGTGATCCCCGGCGTCTCGGCCCAGCCCGGGTGCATCGCGTGGCTCGCCAGGTGCGGGTGGCGCTCGGCGAGCAGCTCGGCCACCACCACCTGCAGCCGCTTCGTGCGGGCGTAGGCGCGGACCCCGTCGTAGTCGCCGTCGCGGTACTCCAGGTCGTCGACGAGCGCCGCCGTGAGCGGTGCCGTGTACATGCCCCCGGACGACACCCACACGACGCGGCCGTCGTCCGCCGCCTCCAGCAGCGGGCGGAGCAGCTCGGTCAGCAGCAGCGGGCCCAGCACGTGGGTGGCCAGCGTCAGCTCGTGGCCCTGCGCCGACTCCGTGCGCTCCTTCGGCATCACGCCCGCGTCGTGGACGATCGCGTGCAGCGCTCCGAGGTCCGACGTGAGCCGCTGCGCGTAGCGCCGGACGTCGTCGAGGTCGCTGATGTCGCACACCTCCTCGCGCAGGTCCGCCGCCGGCACGCTGCCCCGGATCTCGCGGGCCGCGTCGGCCAGCCGGTCGGCCTTGCGGCCCACGAGGTGCACCGTCGCGCCCAGGGCGGCGATGCCGGTGGCTGCCGCAGCGCCCAGGCCACCGCTCGCACCCGTGACCACGACGTGCCGCCCGCGGAGGGCGTCCGGCCCCGGGTCGGCGGGCCACCAGCGTCGTCGCAGCGCCGGTCCGATGCTGGAGTAGCCGGGCAGGACCGTCTTGTCGAGGACGGTGTCGGCGAGGTTCGCGAACGTCGAGGGCATGCACCCACGCTAGGCAGCCGCGCGTCCGCGGGCACGTCGAGCCGCGGTGGCGTCCGCTACAGGAGTCCGGCCTCGTGCATCGTGATGGCCACCTGCACGCGGTTGACCGCGTCCAGCTTCGTGAACAGGTGGGAGATGTGGGCCTTGACCGTCGCGAGGCTCAGGTGCAGCTCGGCGGCGATCTCCGCGTTCGAGGCGCCGCGCCCGATGGCGAGGGCCACGTCGCGCTCGCGGTCGGTCAACAGGGCCACGCGTCGTGCCGCGTCGGCCTCGCGGTTGCCGCCCGAGCCGTCGGTCACCTGGGCGATGAGCCGACGGGTGACGGCCGGGGAGAGCGCCGGCTCCCCGCTCAGCACGGTGCCGATGGACTCCACGATCTGCGCGGGCGGGGTGTCCTTGAGCAGGAACCCGTGGGCACCCGCGGCGAGCGCCCGCACAACGTAGTCGTCGGCGTCGAAGGTCGTCAGCACGAGCACGTGCGGTGGCGACGGCAGCGCGGTGATGGCGGCCGTCGCCTCGATGCCGTCCATGACCGGCATGCGCAGGTCCATCAGCACCACGTCGACGTCGTGGGAGCGCACGGCGGCGAGCGCCTCGCGCCCGTCGGACGCCTCGGCGACGACCTCGAGGTCGTCGGCGCCGCCGAGCATGAGCGAGAGCCCGGCGCGCACGAGCGCGTCGTCGTCGACGAGGAGGAGACGGGTGGGGCGGACGGACGTCACGCGGCCCACGGTATCCGCGCCTCCAGGACGTAGCGGCGGTCGGGCGACACCCGGTGCGACAGGCTGCCGCGCGCCAGCTCGACCCGCTCGCGCAGGCCGACGAGCCCCAGGCCCGACCCGGGCAGCGGTGCCGTCGGCGTGCCGAGCGGGAGGGGGTTGACGACTCGTACGTCCACGGTCTGCGCGCCGACGTCGACCGTCACCTGCACCGGCGTGCCGGCCGCGTGCTTGCGGGCGTTGGTCAGGCCCTCCTGCACCACGCGGTAGACGGTGCGCCCGGCGGCTCCCGCGACGTCGTCGAGGTCGCCCTGCAGATCCAGCTCCACCCGCATCCCGGCCGCCCGCGACTCCTCGACCAGCTCGACCACGTCGCGCGCCGTGGGCTGCGGCAGCTCCGGCACGGCGTCGCCCGGCCCCTCGCGCAGCACGCCGAGCACGCTGCGCAGCTCGGTCATCGCCTGGTGGGCGGTCTTCTGGATCGTCAGGGCGGTCTCGTGCACCTGCTCCCGTCCGAGGTCCTGGCGGTAGGCGAGGGCGCCCGCGTGCATGGTGACCAGGGAGATCCGGTGGGCGAGCACGTCGTGCATCTCGCGGGCGATGCGGGTGCGCTCCGCGCTGCGGGCCTGCGCGACCTTGGCCGCCTGCTCGGCCTCGGCGCTCTCCGCGCGTGAGCGCAGGGTCGCGAGCAGCTCGCGACGTGACCCCACGTACAGGCCCACCGCGACCAGGAGACCGATGACCACGACCACCACCGCGGCGTCGACGCGCGGATCCTCGCCCGGCAGCGGGTTGACGGCGACGACGAGGGGGATGGTCAGCAGGCACACCAGCGTCACCGGCAGGAGCTCGCCCAGGCGTCGGCGCGTGGCGAGGGAGACCAGGGCCAGGCAGGCCGCGCCACCTGAGCTGAACGAGCCGATGCTCACGACGTTCGTCACCAGCGCGACCGTGACGGGGAACCGGCGACGCCAGACCATCGCGAGCACCGTGCAGAGCACGCCCACGGTCACGTCGAGGACGAACCACAGCGGCGCGTGGCGCAGCTGCCAGACCCCGAGCTCGGCCCATGTGAGCGCGGTGACGGCGAGGACGAGGAGCAGCCGCCACGTGTGTCCCCACCAGGTCAGCGGGGGAGCGGTACCGGTCACCGACGACACGCTACCCAGGCCGGCGGACGCCCCACCATGACCGACGGACCGGGACGTCTCATACTTTCGGCGCGCCGATCATGGCTGCGCGACGGATGCGCCGCCGGGTCGACGTCCGCCAGAGTGGGACCATGATCCAGGTCCAGAACCTCACGAAGGCGTACGCCGGCTTCACGGCCGTCGACGACGTCAGCTTCACGTGCCGTCCCGGCGCCGTGACCGGCTTCCTCGGGCCGAACGGTGCCGGCAAGTCGACGACGATGCGCATCATCGCCGGACTGACGCCCCCGTCGAAGGGTGCGGCGACCGTCGGCGGGGTGAGCTACCGCGACATCCCCAACCCCGGCACGCAGGTCGGCGTCCTCCTCGACGCCTCGGCGCAGCACGCCGGCCGCACGGGCCGGGAGATCCTCACGATCGGCGCGCGCACCATGGGGCTGCCCCCGAGCCGCGTCGACGAGATGCTCGCGCTCGTCAGCCTGTCCGACAAGGAGTCGCGCCGGCGCGTCCGCAACTACTCGCTCGGCATGCGGCAGCGGCTCGGCATCGCGCACGCCCTCCTGGGGGAGCCGAAGATCCTCATGCTCGACGAGCCCGCCAACGGTCTCGACCCGGCGGGCATCCACTGGATGCGCGGCCTGCTCCGCGAGTACGCCGACCGCGGCGGCACGGTGCTCCTGTCGTCGCACCTGCTGCACGAGGTGCAGATCATCGCCGACGAGCTGATCGTCATCGGCAACGGGAAGATCGTGGCCCAGGGCACGAAGGAGGAGCTGCTGCAGGCGGCCGGCACCTACGTGCGCGGTCTCGAGCCCCGCGCGCTCGAGCAGGCGCTCACCAGCGCCGGCATCACCGTCACGCCGAGCGGCGAGGGCCTCACCACCGAGGCCGCGCCCGAGGTCGTCGGCAAGGCGGCCGCCGCCGCCGGCGTCGCCCTCGTCGAGCTGCGCCAGGCCGACGGCGCGGGCCTGGAGGAGATGTTCCTCCAGCTCACCGCCACCACCCAGCGCGACGCCGTCCCCACCGAAGGAGCCCAGGCATGAGCACCACCACCGCACCCGCGGTCAGCATCGACACCGACCGGCCGGGCATCCCCCTCACCCGCCTGGTGGGCGTGGAGGTCCGCAAGTCCTTCGACACGCGTGCCGGACGGTGGCTGAGCATCTCGATCCTCGGGCTCTGCGCCGTGGTCATGCTCGTCATCGCGTTCCTCGTCACCGACGGGGGCGAGTTCCAGGACTTCCCGTTCTTCATCCAGGCCATGGGCGGCACGCTCGGCTACTTCCTGCCGATCATCGCGATCATGCTGGTCACCTCCGAGTGGGGCCAGCGCACCGGGCTCGTCACGTTCACGCTCGAGCCTCGCCGTCCCCGGGTGGTGGCCGCGAAGCTGCTGGCCGGACTCATCATCTCCGTCGGCGTGATGCTGCTGTCGGCCCTGCTCGCGGCGGTCGGCACGTTCCTCGCGTCGAGCGTCCGCGGTGTCGACGTGTCGTGGTCGATCACCGGTCGCGAGGTCTTCAACTTCGCGGTGAGCAACCTGATCGGCGTGCTCATCGGCTTCGCGGTCGCCATGCTGCTGATGAACACGGCGGCCGCCATCGTCGGCTACTTCGTCTACACGCTGGTGCTGCCGATCGTCGTCGGCATCGTCGGCGGGCTCGTCGAGTGGTTCGGCGACCTCGCCCCGTGGATCGAGCTGAACACGGCCCTCGTGCCGCTGTTCACCGGCGACTTCGACCCGACCGGCGAGGAGTGGGCCCGCATCGCGACCGCCGGCACGATCTGGCTGGTGCTGCCGCTCGGCTTCGGCATCTACCGGCTGCTGCGCTCCGAGGTGAAGTGACCCCGGAGCGGTGAGACCTCCGGCGCCCGGGCGGGACACCCGGTGCCGGTGAGGGAGAATGGCGACATGCGCAAGCGTGTCGCCATTCTCGGTTCCACCGGCTCCATCGGCACCCAGGCCCTGGAGGTGGTCGAGGCCGCGCCCGAGCGGTTCGACGTCGTCGCGCTCGCGGCCGGCGGGGCCGACCCGGCCCTGCTCGCCGCCCAGGCCATCCGGCACGAGGTCGAGGTGGTCGCCGTCGCGCGCGCCACGTCGGCGCAGGACGTGCAGCTCGCCCTCTACGCCGAGGCGAAGCGACGCGGCTGGTCCGAGGGCGACCACCGCGTGCCCCGCCTGCTCGCCGGTCCCGACGCCGCCACCGAGGTCGCGCGCACCGACGTCGACGTCGTGCTCAACGGCATGACCGGTGCGGTCGGCCTCGAGCCGACGCTCGCGGCGCTCGACACCGGCACGACCCTCGCCCTGGCGAACAAGGAGTCGCTGATCATCGGCGGCGAGCTCGTCACGTCACGCGTGCGCCCCGGCCAGCTCGTGCCCGTCGACTCCGAGCACTCCGCGATCGCGCAGGCCCTGCGCGGCGAGCGCGTCGAGGACGTGCAGCGGCTCCTCGTGACCGCCAGCGGCGGCCCGTTCCGCGGACGCAGCCGCGCCGAGCTCGCCGACGTGACGCCCGAGCAGGCGATGGCGCACCCGACGTGGGACATGGGTCCGGTCATCACCATCAACTCCGCGACGCTCGTCAACAAGGGCCTGGAGGTGATCGAGGCGCACCTGCTGTTCGGCATCGACTTCGACCGCATCGACGTGGTCGTGCACCCGTCGTCGGTCGTGCACTCCATGGTCGAGTACGTCGACGGCTCGACGATGGTGCAGGCCTCGCCCCCGGACATGCGGCTGCCGATCGCACTGGGGCTCGCCTGGCCCGAGCGCGTGCCGGGCTCGGCGCGCGGCTGCGACTGGACCTCGCCGACCTCCTGGGAGTTCTTCCCGCTCGACGAGACCGCATTCCCCGCCGTGTCGCTGGCCCGGCGCGCCGGGTCGTTCGGCCGCACGGCCCCAGCCGTCCTCAACGCGGCCAACGAGGTGTGCGTCGACGCGTTCGTCAGCGGCGACTTGGGGTTCCTTGGCATCGTGGACACGGTGGGCACGGTCCTCGACGAGCACCTGCGCGACCCGGACGCCGCCCACGCCGACCTGACCCTCGAGCGCGTGCTCGAGGCCGACACCCTGGCCCGCGAGCGGGCGAGGACCCTGGTGGAGGAAGTGTCCATGAGTGCAACCGGCGGAGCCCGCGCGTGACCGCGCTGATCTACACGCTCGGCGTCGTCGTCTTCGTGCTGGGCGTCATCGCGTCGATCGCCCTGCACGAGCTCGGCCACATGGTCCCGGCGAAGAGGTTCGGCATCAAGGTCACCCAGTACTTCGTCGGGTTCGGCAGCACGATCTGGTCGGTCAAGCGGGGCGAGACCGAGTACGGCATCAAGTCGATCCCGCTCGGCGGCTACGTGAAGCTCGTCGGCATGCTGCCGCCCGAGCGGCGCGACGGCGTCGCGGCCGACCCCCACGAGGTCCGCGCGACCAGCACCGGTCTCTTCACCCAGCTCGTCAGCGACGCGCGCCACGCGGAGCACGAGCTGATCGAGGACGACGACCTCGAGCGTCTCTTCTACCGCAAGCCCTGGTGGCAGAAGCTGATCGTGATGGCCGGCGGACCGCTCGTCAACGTCGCCATCGCCGTCGTGCTGTTCGCGGTCGTGCTCATGGGCTTCGGCGCACTCACCCCGACGACGACCGTCCAGGCGGTCTCCGACTGCGCCATCACCGACGCCGAGGCGGGTCGCGCCTGCACCGACGCCGACCCCGTGACCCCGGCCAAGCAGGCCGGCCTGCAGCCCGGCGACCGGTTCGTCTCGTTCAACGGCGAGCGGATCACGTCGTGGGAGCAGCTGTCGGGCCTGATCCGCGCCAACGGCGACCGCGAGGCCCGTCTCGTCGTCGACCGCGACGGTCGCGAGGTGTCCGCCGACGTCCCGACCGCCGTGCTCGCGCGCACCTCGCTCGACGACCCGCAGCGCACCGAGAAGGTCGGCTTCCTCGGCGTCACGCCGACCGAGACCATGCAGCGTCAGGGACCGGGCGCCGTCGTGGACGTCATGAGCGAGCAGGTCGCGGCCACGGCCAGCGCCATCGCCCACCTGCCGGTGCGCATGGTCGAGGTCACCAAGGCGGCGTTCGGCGCGGAGCGACCCGCCGACGGCCCGATCAGCGTGGTCGGCGCCAGCCGGGTCGCCGGCGAGCTCGTCACGGTCGACGAGCCCAGCTGGGCGGAGCGCGCCCAGCGGCTGCTGGCCCTGCTCGCCTCGCTGAACCTGTTCCTCGCGCTGTTCAACTTCATCCCGCTGCTGCCCCTCGACGGGGGCCACATCGCCGGTGCGCTCTGGGAGGCCGTGCGTCGGGGATGGGCGCGTCTGCGCCGCCGCCCGGACCCCGGATACGTCGACGTGGCGAGGATGCTGCCCGTCGCCTACGTGGTGGGTGGCATCCTGATGGTCATGAGCGTCATCCTGATCTACGCCGACATCGTGAACCCGGTGAGCATCTCGTGAGCGCCGGGTCCGTCCCGGTCTCGCTCGGGATGCCCGAGGCGCCGCCGCCGGTCCTCAGCCCGCGACGCAAGAGCCGCAAGATCAAGGTCGGCACGGTCGACGTGGGTGGCGACGCGCCCGTCTCGGTGCAGTCCATGACCACGACGCTGACGTCCGACGTGAACACCACGCTGCAGCAGATCGCCGAGCTCACCGCGGCCGGCTGCGACATCGTGCGCGTCGCGTGCCCCAGCCAGGACGACGCCGACGCGCTGCCCGACATCGCGCGCAAGAGCCAGATCCCCGTCATCGCCGACATCCACTTCCAGCCGAAGTACGTGTTCGCCGCGATCGACGCCGGCTGCGCGGCCGTGCGCGTGAACCCGGGCAACATCCGCAAGTTCGACGACCAGGTCGGTGCGATCGCCCGGGCCGCGAAGGACGCCGGCGTCTCGCTGCGCATCGGCGTCAACGCGGGCTCGCTCGACAAGCGCCTGCTCGAGAAGTACGGCAAGGCCACGCCGGAGGCGCTCGTCGAGTCGGCCGTGTGGGAGGCGTCGCTGTTCGAGGAGCACGACTTCCACGACTTCAAGATCTCGGTCAAGCACAACGACCCCGTCATCATGGCACAGGCCTACGAGATGCTCGCCGAGCGCGGCGACTGGCCGCTCCACCTCGGCGTCACCGAGGCCGGACCGGCGTTCCAGGGCACCATCAAGAGCGCCACGGCGTTCGGCTACCTCCTCGGCAAGGGCATCGGCGACACCATCCGCGTCTCGCTGTCCGCCCCGCCGGTCGAGGAAGTCAAGGTCGGCATCCAGATCCTCCAGTCGCTCAACCTGCGACCGCGCAAGCTCGAGATCGTGTCCTGCCCGTCGTGCGGGCGCGCCCAGGTCGACGTCTACACGCTCGCCGAGCAGGTGACCGCCGGTCTCGACGGTCTCGAGGTGCCGCTGCGCGTCGCCGTCATGGGCTGCGTCGTCAACGGTCCCGGCGAGGCACGGGAGGCCGACCTCGGCGTCGCGTCGGGCAATGGCAAGGGCCAGATCTTCGTCAAGGGCGAGGTCATCAAGACCGTGCCCGAGAGCAAGATCGTCGAGACGCTCATCGAGGAGGCCCTGCGCATCGCCGAGGACATGGAGCCGGAGGACGGCGCGACCGCCTCGGTGACGGTCTCGGGCTGAACGTCCGCCGTCCGTCCCAGGTCGCGCTCGTCGAGGGGCGACGGCCGGCCCGCTGGCCTAGGCTGTCCGCAGCCGGGCGAGCGGCCTGCGGAGCGAGGAGCACACGATGATCGAGCTGGTGCCGGTCGCGTCCGACGCCACCGGGCGCCGTGACCAGCAGGTCCGGCTGCTCGGACCCGACGACCGCGTCGAGCTCGAGGCGCTGATGGCCCGCGACGAGCGCGCGAACCTCTTCGTGCGCCACCGCGTCGCCGAGACCGGTCTGCGCAGCCTCATGCTCGGCGGCACGATGCTCGGCTGCTTCCGCGACGGCCGGCTCGTCGCCGCCTGCCACTGCGGCGCCAACCTCGTGCCCGTGGAGGCCGACGCCGACGCCGTCGACGGGTTCGCGCGTCAGCTGCTCCTCACCGGTGTCGCGCCCGGCATGCGACGCAGCGCGTCGCTCGTCGGCCGCCAGGCCGCCGTCATGCGGCTGTGGTCGAGGCTCGAGCAGGACTGGGGTCCCGCGCGGTCGGTGCGGGCCGACCAGCCGTTCCTCGCCATCGACGACGAGCCGGCGGTCGCGCCGGACCCGCGGCTGCGCCGCGTCATGATCGACGAGGTCGACGTGCTGTACCCGGCGTCCGTGGCGATGTTCCGCGAGGAGGTCGGCATCGACCCCGAGGCGGGAGGCGGCGCGGGCTACCGGGCCCGGGTGGCGCAGCTCGTCGCCCGGGGCTGGGCGTTCGCGATCATCGAGGACGGCGAGGTGCTCTTCAAGACGGAGGTCGGCGCCGCCGCCGACGGCGTCTGCCAGCTGCAGGGCGTCTGGGTGCACCCCGACCACCGTGGTCGAGGCATCGCGGCACCAGCACTCGCCGGCGTCGTGCGGCTGGTGCAGCGTGACGTCGCGTCCGACGTCACGCTCTACGTCAACGACTTCAACACGGCCGCCCGGGCCACCTACGCTCGCGTCGGCCTGCGCCAGGTCGACACGTTCGCGTCGATCCTGCTGTAGACCGGCCCGCGTCGTCAGTCGCCCGAGGTGTCCCGTCCGCGTCACCACCGCGGTCGCCTAGGGTGCGGACATGGATCGTGACGTGAAGGCCCTGGCCGCCCTGCTCGCCGTCGCCGGGGTCGCGCACTTCGTGAAGCCCGAGCCGTTCGAGCAGATGGTGCCGCGTGCGCTCCCGCGCCGGCGCGAGCTCGTGCACGCCTCGGGGGTCGTGGAGGTGGCCTGCGCGGCGCTGCTCGCGCACCCCCGCACGCGACGCGCCGGGGGGCTGGCCGCCGCCGGGCTCCTCGTGGGGGTCTTCCCGGCCAACCTGCAGATGACGGCCGACGTGCTGCGCAGCCGTCGCGCCTCGCCCGTGCTGAAGGCCGGGGTCGTCGGCCGGCTGCCGCTGCAGGTGCCGCTCGTGCGCACGGCCCTCAAGGCCTCGCGCGGCGCTCGATAGGGTCGGCCCATGCGCATGTCCCAGCTGTTCCTGCGAACCCTCCGCGACGACCCGGCGGACGCGGAGGTCCCGAGCCACAAGCTGCTCGTCCGGGCCGGCTACGTGCGGCGCGTCGCGCCGGGCATCTACTCCTGGCTGCCGCTCGGGCTCAAGGTCCTGGCCAAGGTCGAGGAGATCGTCCGCGAGGAGATGGAGGGGATCGGGTCGCAGGAGGTCCGCTTTCCCGCGCTGCTGCCGCGCGAGCCCTACGAGGCGACGAACCGCTGGACCGAGTACGGCCCCAACCTGTTCCGCCTGCACGACCGTCGCGGCAACGACATGCTGCTCGGCCCCACGCACGAGGAGATGTTCGCGCTCCTGGTCAAGGACCTCTACGGCTCCTACAAGGACCTGCCGCTGAGCCTGTACCAGATTCAGACGAAGTACCGCGACGAGGCGCGGCCCCGCGCCGGCATCCTGCGCGGCCGCGAGTTCGTCATGAAGGACTCCTACTCCTTCGACGTGACCGACGAGGGCCTCGAGCGCAGCTACCAGGCGCACCGCGAGGCCTACGTGCGCATCTTCGACCGGCTCGGTCTCGACTACGTCGTCGTGCAGGCCGACTCCGGCGCCATGGGCGGCTCGGCCAGCGAGGAGTTCCTCGCCGTCGCCGAGATCGGGGAGGACACCTTCGTCCGCTCGCCCGGCGGCTACGCGGCCAACGTCGAGGCCGTGGTCACGGTGGCGCCCGACCCCCAGCCCTACGACGGGCTGCCGGCCGCGCACGCCGAGCAGACGCCCGACACCCCGACCATCGACACGCTCGTCGCGCACCTCAACGAGCGGTTCCCGCGCGAGGACCGTCCCTGGACCGGCGCCGACACGCTGAAGAACGTCCTCGTGGTGCTGCGCCACCCCGACGGCTCCCGCGAGCCGCTCGCGATCGGCGTCCCCGGCGACCGCGAGGTCGACGCCAAGCGGCTCGAGACGCAGGTCGCGCCGGCCGACGTCGAGCCGTTCACGGAGGAGGACTTCGCCGCCCACCCGGCGCTCAAGAAGGGCTACATCGGCCCCGGCGTGCTGGGGGAGGAGTCCGAGACCGGCATCCGCTACCTCGTCGACCCCCGGGTCGTCGACGGCACGCGCTGGGTCACCGGGGCGGACGTGGCCGGCTCGCACGTCATCGACCTCGTGGCCGGTCGCGACTTCACCGCCGACGGCACGATCGAGGCGGCCGAGGTGCGTGCGGGCGACCCCGCGCCCGACGGCTCGGGTCCGCTCGAGCTCGCCCGCGGCATCGAGATGGGGCACATCTTCCAGCTCGGCCGCAAGTACGCCGAGGCGCTCGACCTCAAGGTGCTCGACGAGAACGGCAAGCTCGTCACCGTCACGATGGGCTCCTACGGCGTCGGCATCTCACGAGCCGTGGCCGCCGTCGTCGAGAGCTCGCACGACGAGCTTGGCATCGTCTGGCCGCGCGAGCTCGCGCCCTTCGACGTCCACGTCGTGGTCGCCGGGAAGCAGCCCGAGCTGTTCGAGGCGGCCGACCGGCTCGTCGCCGAGCTCGAGGCCGCCGGCCTCGACGTGCTCTACGACGACCGTCCGAAGGTGTCGCCCGGCGTCAAGTTCAAGGACGCGGAGCTGCTCGGCATGCCGACGACCGTCGTCGTGGGCAAGGGGCTGGCCGACGGGCTGCTGGAGGTCAAGGACCGCGCCAGCGGCACCCGACGCGACGTGGCCCTCGCCGACGTCATCACCGAGGTCCGCGGCGTCTGCCGCTGACCCTAGAGCTCAGCCTCGGTCGAGTCCGGGGAAGGCGCTGGGGCCGGCGCCCCAGCTCGTCGCCTCCAGCGCCGAGGCCCGCAGCGACCGGACGGCCTCGCGACGGTCGTCCGCGCTGCCGAGCGCCACGAGCGGCACGATGGCGCGGCACATCCGCTCGGCCACGTCGGCGAGCCGCTGACGGGCCTGGTCGACGGAGCGGGGAGGCACGCCGTACGCCGCCTGCGGGCCCACGGGCGTCGCCCCGGCTGCCGCCACCCGCGCGACGAGCACGTCGCGTGCCCGCTCGTGGCGACGGAGTGCCGCGCGCGCGGCGTCGTCGAGCGCGGGGAACCTGCCCGCGCTGAGGGAGGTCAGCCAGACGGCCTCGTGCTCGAGCGCGAGGCGGCGCTGCAGGGGGCCGACGGGGGACGGGTCGCCCACGTCACGCACCTCCCGCCCGGCGGCCCAGCGTGCGGGCGACCTGCGCCTGCCCGGCCGCGAGCGAGGCCAGCACCCTGGCCAGGTCGGGCGAGACCGCTGCGAGAGCGTCGGTCTGGCGTCGGCTGGCGGTCCGGTTGAGGTCGGCCACGACGGTGGCGACGTCGGACGACGTGGTCGAGGTCGAGGCGTCGACCTCCACTGCGCCGCCGAGCCCGTCGAGCTGGGTCCTCAGCACCGTGACGAGGTCGTCGGTACGGACCTCCTCGAGGCGGCCGACCGACGCGGCGAGCGCGACCTGGTCGACCGCGGCGCGCTCCAGCAGACGGGTGTCCCCAGGGTCCGGCATCGGGCGCGGTCGCGCCCCGAGCGCACGCAGCACGTCGTCGTCGCGGCCCGCGACGTGCAGGCCCGCGCCGGCCGCCACGACGGCGACCCCGCCTCCCACGACGACGCGACGGCTGACCATCCCGTCAGGCTAATGGGTGCCCGCTAGAGTGAGGGTCGCGTGGTCGCCCAGCGGCACCGCGCACCGGACGTGCCGACAACAGAACACAGGAGGCTGCACGACATGGCGGACCCGCAGGCCGACACCGTGAGGGACGAGGTCGCCGGACCCCTTGCCGCCCTCGGACTCGACCTCGAGGCGGTCGAGCTCTCCCGCTCCGGTACCCGGCGCTTCCTGAGGATCGCGGTCGACGCCGACGGCGGCGTCCCGCTCGACCTGATCACCGACGCCACCCGCGTCGTCTCCGCCGCGCTCGACGACGGCACGGCCATGGGGGAGCAGCCCTACACGCTCGAGGTCACGTCCCGCGGGCTCGACCGTCCGCTGACCGAGCCCCGGCACTGGCGGCGCAACGTCGGCCGGCTCGTCGCCGTGACGCTGCACGACGGTCCCGCCGTCACCGGACGGGTCGTCGGCAGCGACGACACCGGTGTCGAGATCACCGTGAAGGGTCAGCAGCGCCGGATCGCCTACGCCGACGTCGCCCGCGCCCTCGTCACGCC
>NZ_LUNF01000011.1:0-2572 GCF_001626145.1 Aeromicrobium sp. REDSEA-S32_B7 | reverse complement strand
CGTGGCCCGCCATCGGTCCCCGTCGTCCCCCGTGACCTCGACCAGCCCGTCCAGGTCGAGCGTGTAGACCGACTGAGCCCCGCCGTCATCCAGTCCGAGGTCACCGGAGTAGGCGGTGAGCAGGAGCGCCGGATTCACCAGGCCGGGGTATGCCGACACGTCGATCCCGTCCGCCCCTCGGGCCGCGGTCGGCAGGAAGAGACCCTCCAGTGCCACGGGGGTCGGTCGAGCGTCGGGCACCTTCACGACCCCGTCGGAGGTGAACGCCTGATCCTGCGGAAGGAAGATGACAGGACCGGATGCGGCCACGTCACCGCGGCCGTCGCGGACCGTGATCTGCGGGGCGTACCCGTGACCGGTGAGGAAGAACTTGGTCCCGTTGGCGTCGAAGGGCTGGTTCGGTCGCACCTCGGTGGTTCCCGCGCCGTCGGACGTCACCCAGTCCAGGACCGCCGTGAACGAACGGGGCTCTCCCAGCCGTGGTCCGCTGGTCTCGAACTGTGCATCGAAGCTGCGCAGGGTGAACTCGAGAGGTTCCAGGTCCGCGGGATCGGCCAGGGGGGCGCGGGTCAGGGCGTCGTAGGAGGACGCGATGTTGGTGAACGTCGAGCCCTCGACGACAGCCACGCGCCCTTCGTAGCCGAACAATCGACCGCCGGCCACCCCGACGAGGAGGACCAGGAGCGACAGGTGGAAGGCTAGGTTCCCGAGCTCCCGGACGTGGCCCTTCTCGGCGCGGACCTCGCCGTCGGTCTCCACCACCCGGAAGCGCCGAGACCGCAGGTGCGCGGCGGCAGCCGTCAGAGAGGCCGAGGCCTCCTCGACCGTGAGGCGAGCGTGAGCGTCCTCGCGCTCCAGCCTGCGGGGGGCCGCGGGCGGCTGCGCCGTGACCTCGCGCCACAGGCGGACGCATCGAGGAAGGACGCACCCGGTCATGGAGACCAGCAGCAGCAGGTACACGGCGGCGAACCACGGGGCCGCGTACACGTCGAAGAGGTACAGCCGATCCAACCACGGAGCGAGGTCGGGGTTGTCGCGGTAGAACAGCGCGACAGCCGCGGGGTCGCTCGCCACGCCACGCTGCGGGAGCAGCGAACCCGGCACCGCCGCGACCGCCAGAAGGATCAGCAGGACGACGGCGGTGCGCATGGAAGTCAGTCGCCGCCAGGCCCAGCGGCCCCATCCCATCGAGCCCCGAGCGGGCGCAGCGGTCCCACGATCCGAAGGAGTCGCCGCACGGGGGCTCTGGCCCGACTCGGCGGTGACGGGGGACGACCTCACGTGGTTCATACTATCGGCGATAGTAGGCCATGACGAAAGCGGTGCCCGAGTGGCTGGTGAACGCCCCATCATCCTGACCGCCGCTGCCGGCGGAGCCACGACGGCGCTCGGCTTCCCGCCCTTCGATCTGCCGTGGCTGGCACCGGTGGGCCTGGCGATGCTGGTCCTGGCGCTGCGTGAGGCCTCAGCCACCAGAGCGGCACTCCTCGGTGCCGCCCACGCCGCGGTCTTCCTCGGGATGACGCTGTGGTGGTTGGCCGAGGCCATCTCCCCCTTTGCCTGGGCCGCGATGGTCGCTGCGCAGAGCGTGTGGGGCGCCTTGGCCGGTGTGGCGATGGTGCGCGTGCGTCGACTCCACGGGTGGCAGCTGTGGGCCGCCGGCGTCTTCACGGCGGCCGAGTCGGCACGGGCGGCAGTTCCCTGGGGCGGGGTCCCGTGGGGAAGGCTCGGGTACTCCGCCGTCGATGCGCCCTGGTCCGCCTGGGTGGCGGTCATCGGGGTCGCCGCCACAGGAACTGTGGTCGCGCTGCTCGGGTGCCTCATCGCTTCGGTGGTGGAGCACGCGACGCGGCGCAGCCTGCGCGGGCTGGTCCCCGCAGCAGCAGTGGTGGCGCTGGTGGCGGTCCCGGCCATGGCACGTGGGGTCCTGGTGGCGCCGAACCAGGCGACCGGGCCGGTGGCCAGGATCGCCATCGTGCAGGGGGAGCTGCCGGGTTCCGGCCGGGAAGTCGTGGCGAATCACCGGGCCCTCACCGAGGTGCTGGTCGGGCAGACGAGGCAGCTCGCGGCCTCGGACACCGGGCGTCCTGCGCCCGACCTGAACGCGACGGCCGTCGACCCGACGACCGACGTGGTCGCCGGCCAGGCGGCGCGAGCGGCTGTGGAGGCAGTCGGGGTGCCGCTGCTCCTGGGAGCCGTCGTAGATGCACCCGACCCGCGTTACGCCCTCAACCAGTCGCTGCTCTGGGACGACGGGGGAGTGCGGGCGAGCTACACGAAGCAGCGGCTGGTGCCCTTCGGGGAGTACGTCCCCCTGAGGCCGCTGGCCGAGCGGTTGTCCTCGAGGGTGGCCGCCATCCCCCGGGACATGCTGCCTGGCGGGGATCCCGAGCCGATCGGGGTCGGCTCCTTCAGTGTCGCGACCGCCCTGTGCTTCGACGTCGCCTACGACGACGTGCTGCGTCGACAGGTGGCCCGGGGCGGGGACCTGGTCAGCGTCCAGACCAGCAACGCGATGTTCCTCGGCACCGCCCAGCTCGAGCAGCAGTGGCAGGTGTCCAGGGCGCGGGCC
>NZ_LUNF01000109.1:0-7792 GCF_001626145.1 Aeromicrobium sp. REDSEA-S32_B7 | reverse complement strand
TTCGTTTCTGCGTTCTTGACCCACCGTTCTGCGTTCGCGCGTCCTATCGGTGGATCTGCAACCGCAGGAGCCGTTCTGCGGTTGAAGATCCACCGATAGCGGGCTGCCGGCGCAGACGTCTCTGCGTTCGCGACGGGATCCCGTGACGAACGCAGAATCCTTGGGCCCCGACGCGCGAACGCAGAATCTTGGGTCAACCCCGTGCCCAACCCACAGCCCGAGACTCCAGACCAGCGCGGATGCCAGCCGCCCGGTCGAGGCCCTTTCGGAGAACACCCCCAGCGAGGGCCGAGGCAGCGCACCAGCAAGCCCAGACCCCCTGCGGGAGCGCTTCAGCAGGTCGAGACCCCTGCCGCAGCGCACGGCCAAGGTCACGACCACCGCAGGCAGCGCCCCAGCAACCACACCCCGACCCAGCCCACGCACGAAGAGGCGCGACCGCCAGGACGATCCCACTCAGCGCCAGCCCAGCTCCGGCGCGACGTGCTTCAGGATGCTCTCGACGACGTGGGCGTTGTACTCGACACCGAGCTGGTTGGGGACGGTGAGGAGGAGGGTGTCGGCGGCGGCGACGGCGGTGTCCTCGCGCAGCTGCTCGACGAGCTGGTCGGGCTCGGCGGCGTAGGTGCGGCCGAAGCGGGCGCGGCCGCCCTCGAGGAAGCCGACCTGGTCGTCGCCGCCCGAGCCGCCGAAGTACGCGCGGTCGCGGTCGTCGACGAGGGCGAAGATGCTGCGGCTCACCGACACGCGCGGCTCGCGCTCGTGGCCGGCGGCCTTCCACGCGTCGCGGAAGCGCTGGATCTGCTCGGCCTGGAGCTCGTGGAACGGGACGCCCGTGTCCTCGGTGAGCAGGGTGGAGCTCATGAGGTTCATGCCCTGCTCCGCGGTCCACTCGGCGGTCGCGCGGGTGCCGGCGCCCCACCAGATGCGGTCACGCAGGCCGGGGGAGTGCGGCTCGAGGCGCAGCCTGCCCGGCGGGTTCGGGAACATCGGTCGCGGGTTCGGCTCGGCGAACCCCTGACCCTTCAGCACCTCGAGCAGGACCTGGGTGTGCTGGCGGGCGAGGTCGGCGTCGCTCTGGCCCTCGCTCGGGGCGTACCCGAAGTAGCGGTAGCCGTCGATCACCTGCTCCGGTGATCCACGGCTGATGCCGAGCTGGAGGCGTCCGTCGCTGATGAGGTCGGCGGCCCCGGCGTCCTCGGCCATGTACAGGGGGTTCTCGTACCTCATGTCGATGACGCCCGTGCCGATCTCGATGCGGCTGGTCCGGGCGCCGACCGCGGCCAGGAGCGGGAACGGCGACGCGAGCTGCTGCGCGAAGTGGTGCACGCGGTAGTACGCGCCGTCGCCGCCGAGGTCCTCCACCGCCTCGGCGAGCTCGATCGACTGGTGCAGCACGTCGGAGGCGCTGCGGGTCGCCGAGTGCGGCGAGTCCGACCAGTGCCCGAACGACAGGAACCCGATGTTCTTCATGCCTGCGTCAAGGCGACGCGAGGGTGGCGCATTCCCGTCCTCAGGGTGTTCGTGGTCCCATGACCCCGTGACCCCCGACGGCGACGTTCCTCGACCGCCCAGCCCGACCACGATCCTGCACCTCGTCCCGGCGCCCGACTGGACCGCCGACCCCGACCGTCCGTACGCGCCCGCGTCGCTCGCGACGGAGGGTTTCGTGCACTGCTCGCCCGACGAGGCGACGACGCTCGCGGTGGCCACGGCGTTCTACGCCGACGCACCGCGACCGCTGCTGGTCCTGCGCCTCGACGTCACGCGGCTGCAGGCGGAGGTGGTGCACGAGGCGGCGTCGCCGGTCCCGCCGCCCGGGGTCAGCGACGACGTCCTCTTCCCGCACGTCTTCGGTCCGCTCGACCGTGACGCCGTCACGTCGGTCGGCGAGGTGGGGTGGGAGGGTCGCGTCGCGGTGCGGATCTGGGAGGAAGACCCTAGGATCACCTCCGAGACGACGGTTCGGGGTTCCGAGAGGCAAGGCGCGTGAGCAGGCTCAGGACGGACGCACGCACGGCAGCGACGGCCATGGTCGACCTGGTGCGTCGCGAGCTCGGTCTCAACGTCGCCTTCATCAGCGAGATCGAGGGCGACCGTCGCTCGTTCCGTGCGCTCGTCTCCGACGTCGACCTGCCGATCCAGGTGGGCTTCAGCGAGCCGTACGAGGGCACCTACTGCCAGATGATCACGAGCGGCCAGCTGGGCGAGGTCGTCCCCGACACGGCCAGCGAGCCGCTCACGGTCGACGCGTTCCACACGTCCTACCTCGGCATCGGTGCCTACGTCGGCGTCCCGATGACGCGCAGCAGCGGAGAGCTCTTCGGCACGCTGTGCGCCTTCTCGCGCGATCCGCACCCGGACCTGTCGCCGGCCGAGGCGGAGGTGCTGCGGGCGACGGCGGTGCTCATCATGCGTCTCATCGAGATGGAGGAGCAGGTCGATGGTCGGCTCACCGACCTGGCCGACCTCGCGGAGACCATCGACGGCGCCCTGGAGGACGCGACGATCGAGCTCCTGCCCGTCTCGGAGGTCGGGACCGGTGCGGTCGTCGGCCACGAGGCGGTGGCCCGCTTCGCGGACGGCCGCCCGTTCCGTCGGCGGCTGGGCGAGGCGCGTGAGGTGGGCCGTGGTGTCGAGCTCGAGCTGTCGGTGCTGTCACGCACGCTGAAGGCCGTCGAGGAGACGTCGGTGCCCGTCGTGAGCGTCAGTCTGTCGGCGGAGGCGCTGCGCGACCCTGCCTTCCAGGCGCTGATCGCCTCGATGCCGCCGTCGCGCCTGATGCTGCGCTTCGACGTCGACGAGACGATCGAGGACTACGAGGAGCTCACGGCGCTGCTGCAGCCGCTGCGGCGGCTGGGCGCGCGCGTCGCGGTCGACCGCGTGGGCGACGGTGCGGCCGAGCTGCGCCACATCCTGCTGCTCTCGCCCGACGTGCTGCGCATCGACCCCGAGCTGGTGCAGGGCCTGGCCGACGACGTCCGACGGCGGGTGCTCGTGGAGTCGATCGCGACGCTGGCCGCGCAGATCGACGCCGACTGCGTCGCCCTGGGCGTCTCGGACGCCGAGCTGCCGTGGATGGACGAGCTCGGCGTGACGCACGTCGTGCGCGGCACCTGCGACTGACCAGCCGCCCGAGCCGCCGCTCGGCCCGTGGGGTCGGGATCCGGACGAGCGTATCGTTCCTCGTGCTCCCGCACGCGGGAGCAAGGCGCCCCTGCTCTCCTTGTCCGAGAGCAGGGGCGCTGCTGCGCCGTCCGCATCCAGGGGTGGGCGGTCCGGCGCAGGCCTGAGCCTACGACGTCCGGCACCTCCGCGCTGCCTGGACGAGAAGAAATGTGACAGGCGTTTACACGGCCAAGGCCGGTGCGCTGAACGGGCGACACGACCGGGAGAGCAACCAGTGACCCGCCGCCAGGTGGCGACGGGTCCGATGCGCTGCGATGGGTACCCCCGGCAGGATTCGAACCTGCGCTCCCGCCTCCGGAGGGCGGTGCTCTATCCCCTGAGCTACGGGGGCCGGTGCACGGTTCCGCGGGTGCGGTGACCGGTCTGGCCGAGTGCGGTACGACCCTACCTCACGCCCGCTACGGTGGTGCGCGTGCCCACGGTCCTGATCGCTGACGACACCGCGTCGATCCGGTTCCTCATCCGCACGAACCTCGAGCTGGCGGGGTTCGACGTGCGGGAGGCCGTCGACGGGCTCGACTGCGTGGAGCGGCTGCGGGCCGCGGCCGACGCGGGCGACCTGCCCGACGTCGTCACCGTCGACGTCATGATGCCGCGGCAGGACGGCGTGAGCACCGTGCACACGATCCGGGCCGACGAGCGACTGCGCAGCGAGGCCTCGACGCGGGAGTCGACGCCTACGTGACGAAGCCGTTCGACCCCGACCACCTGGTGTCGACGGTCAACGACGTCATCCAGCGCCGCTCGCAGGCCTGAGGCGACGGTCGCGTCAGGGCTTCCCGCGGGCGGGGAGCGGCGCGCCGCTCGATAGGCTGGTGCGGTGACTCCCGAGCAGCTCAGCGACGTGATCGTGTCCGCCCTCCAGCGGCTCGTCGACGAGGGACGGCTCAGCCTCCCCGACGGCGTGCCCGCCCAGGTGCGCGTGGAGCGACCCAAGGTCAAGGAGCACGGCGACTACGCCACGAACATCGCGCTGCAGCTGGCCAAGAAGGCGGGCCTGAACCCGCGCGACCTCGCCACCGACCTCGCGGCGGTGCTTGCCGACCACGACGGCGTGAGCGCGGCCGAGGTCGCCGGCCCGGGCTTCCTCAACCTGCGGGTGGCCGCCGACGCGCAGGGCCAGGTGGCCGCGCACGTGCTCGAGGCCGGAGCCGACTACGGCCGCAGCGGGCTCTACGCGGGTCAGAAGGTCAACCTCGAGTTCGTCAGCGCGAACCCGACGGGTCCGATCCACATCGGCGGCGTGCGCTGGGCCGCCGTCGGCGACTCGCTCGGCCGGCTCCTGACGTTCGCCGGCGCCGACGTCACCCGCGAGTACTACTTCAACGACCACGGCGCCCAGATCGACCGCTTCGCCCGGTCGCTGCTCGCGTCCGCGCGCGGCGAGGACGCGCCCGAGGACGGGTACGGCGGCCAGTACATCCACGAGATCGCCGCCGACGTGGTGGCGAAGCACCCCGACGTCGCGTCGCTGCCCGACGCCGAGGCGACCGAGCTGCTGCGCGCCGAGGGCGTGGAGCTGATGTTCGCGGAGATCAAGGCGTCGCTGCACGACTTCGGCGTCGACTTCGACGTGTACTTCCACGAGAACGACCTGCACGCGTCCGGTGCCGTCGACCGGGCGATCGCGCGGCTCGACGAGCTCGGCAAGATGTACGAGAAGGACGGTGCCCGGTGGCTGCGCACCTCCGACTACGGCGACGACAAGGACCGGGTCGTCGTGAAGTCCGACGGCCAGCCCGCGTACATCTCCGGCGACCTCGCCTACTACCTCGACAAGCGCGAGCGAGGCTTCGACCGCTGCCTCATCATGCTCGGCGCAGACCACCACGGGTACGTCTCGCGGATGATGGCGATGTGCGCCGCGTTCGGCGACGAGCCGGGCGTCAACCTCGAGCTGCTGATCGGGCAGCTGGTCAACCTCCTGCGCGACGGCCAGCCGCTGCGGATGAGCAAGCGCAACGGCACCGTCATCTCCCTCGAGGACCTCGTGGGTGCCATCGGCGTCGACGCGGCCCGGTACGCCCTGGCGCGCTACTCGACGGACTCGCCGATCGACCTCGACCTCGACCTCTGGGCGAGCACGACGAACGACAACCCCGTCTACTACGTCCAGTACGCGCACGCGCGGCTGTCGAGCATCCTGCGGAACGCGGCCGACCTCGGCGTCGACCACGGCCTCGACCGCTTCGACCCGGGCCTGCTCGAGCACGAGAAGGAGGGTGAGCTGCTGCGCGCCCTCGCGAGCTTCCCCGAGGTGGCGTCACGCGCGGCGGAGCTGCGCGAGCCGCACCGGGTGGCCCGCTACCTCGAGCGCACCGCCGCCGCCTTCCACGCCTTCTACGCCGTCTGCCGGGTGCTCCCGCAGGGCGACGAGGAGGCCACCGACGTCCACCGCGCGCGTCTGGTGCTGGTCGACGCGACCCGTCAGGTCGTCGCCAACGGTCTCGGCCTGCTCGGCGTCTCGGCCCCGGAGCGCATGTGATGAGGGCCCACGAGGCGGGCGCGCTGCACGGGCAGGCGGGCGACCGCGGACCCGCGTGGCTGCGGCGCCCCGACGACGTCGACGCGCTCGTGCCGCAGCTGTGGGCCCGCAACGTCTCCAAGGTCGACGGCGTCGTGACCGTCGCCGGTGAGTCGGTCACCGACCTGGCCGAGGAGTTCGGCACGCCGTTGTACGTCCTCGACGAGGACGACTTCCGCACCCGCGCGCGGGCCTTCCGCGACGCCTTCGAGGGGTGCGAGGTGTACTACGCCGGCAAGTCCTTCCTCTGCGTCGCCACGGCCCGCTGGGTCGAGGAGGAGGGGCTCAGCCTCGACGTGTGCACGGGCGGCGAGCTCGCCGTCGCGCTGCGCGCCGGGTTCCCGCCCGAGCGGCTCGCGCTGCACGGCAACAACAAGTCGGTGGCCGAGCTGCGTCGCGCGCTCGAGGCGGGTGTCGGACGCATCATCGTCGACTCGCTCGAGGAGATCGACCGGCTCGTCGCCCTCACGGCCGAGACCGGTCGTGAGGCGGCCGTCATGGTCCGCGTGACGGCCGGCGTCGAGGCGCACACCCACGAGTACATCTCCACGTCGCACGAGGACCAGAAGTTCGGCTTCTCGATCGCCGACGGTGCCGCGTTCGAGGCCGTGAGCCGCATCGTCGCCGCCCAGCGGCCCGGCGAAGGCGGCCTGCGGTTCCTCGGCCTGCACTCGCACATCGGCTCGCAGATCTTCGTGGCCGACGGCTTCGAGGTGGCCGCGCGACGCGTGCTGCGCCTGCACGCGCGGATCATCGAGGAGCTCGGCGTCGTCCCGCCCGAGATGGACCTCGGCGGCGGCTTCGGCATCGCGTACACGACGCAGGACGACCCCCGCTCGCCGGCCGAGCTGGCCGACAGCCTGCTCGGCATCGTGCACGCGGAGTGCCGGGCGCTCGACGTCGCCGTGCCGCACCTGTCGATCGAGCCCGGGCGCGCGATCGTCGGCCCGACGACCTTCACGCTCTACGAAGTCGGCACGGTCAAGTCCGTCGGTCTCGACGGGGGAGCGTCGCGTCGCTACGTCGCGGTCGACGGCGGCATGAGCGACAACGTGCGGCCCGCGCTCTACAGCGCCGACTACTCCTGCACCCTCGCCTCGCGCCGCTCCGAGGCGCCGGCGGTGCTGAGCCGGGTGGTCGGCAAGCACTGCGAGAGCGGCGACATCGTCGTGAAGGACGAGTACCTCCCGGGTGACGTCGCCGCGGGCGACCTGCTGGCCGTCCCCGGCACCGGCGCGTACTGCCGCTCGCTCGCGAGCACCTACAACCACGTGCCGCGTGCGGCGGTGGTCGCGGTGCGCGACGGCGAGGCACGGCTGATCCTGCGCCGCGAGACGGAGGACGACCTCTTCGCGCTCGACGTCGGCTGACGACGCGGCCTGCCGCTACGGCAGGCCCGCGAGGCGCAGCAGGGCCGTCACGACCACCGCGACGGCCAACGTCGTCACCACGGAGGCGCCGCGCCAGGCGACCACGCCGGCTGCGGCGACGCCGACCGTGTCGGCACCGGCGTGCCACCGGTCACCGACCGCGAGCACGCTGGTCACCACGAGCGCGGTCAGCAGCGCCGGGGCCATGAGGGCGATCACGCCGGTGAACCGTTCCGGGAGGTCGCGACCACCGAGCAGCACCGGTCCGAGGGCCTTCACAGCGGCCGTCGCGACGGTGAGGCCGAGGATGGTGACCCAGATGGTGCTCACGAGGCCTCCCGCCAACGCAGTCCCCACAGGGCGGCGAGCCCCGCCGCCAGCACGGGCACGCCCGGGGGAGCGACGGGCACGAGTGCGAGCGCCAGCAGCCCGCCGACGACGGCCACGCCCCGCCGGTCGCGGTCGCGCAGCTCGGGCAGCAGGACCGCGAGGAAGAACGCCGGGTAGACGGCGTCGAGGCCGAAGCGGTCGATGCGCAATTCGCCGAGGAATGTCGGCAGGACCGACGCAAGCTGGCCGAGATTCGCGAGCATCGCGAAAGCGAAGCGCTGGCCTATTTTTCCGACCATGCGGAAGATTGGGACGAGCTTCGCCGCATGCATTCCTCCGATGAAGCGGTCGAGGCCGCGCCTGCACCCGCGCCGAAGCC
>NZ_LUNF01000108.1:0-16845 GCF_001626145.1 Aeromicrobium sp. REDSEA-S32_B7 | reverse complement strand
GGGCCATAGAGCCAGCCTAGACTCACGAAAGTGAAACGTACGTTTTCGTTATCCGTCCTGCTCGTGCCCGGCGGTCTCGCCCTCGTGGCCGCGACCTACGGTCTCGTCCGGCTCGCGACCGGGCTCTACCTGCCCGACGTCCAGGACGAGCTCGGACTGGGCACCGCGGCCGCGGGACTGGTGTCGAGCGGCGCCTCGCTGGCCTACTGCCTCGGCGCGCTCCTGGGGCTGGTGCTCGCCACGCGGCGGGCCCGCACGCTCGTCGTCGTCGCCGCGCTGACGGCCGGGGGAGGGGCCCTCGGGCTCTCGGTCGCCCCGGACGCCCCGACGTTCGCCGTCCTCGCGGTCTCCGCCTCGGTGGGCGCCGGGGTGGTGTCGCCGGCGCTCGTGGAGGTCCTGCGACGCGACCCGGTCGTGGCGGGCGACCCGTCCGCGCAGTCGACGGTCAACGCCGGCACCGGGCCGGGGCTCGTCGTGGCCGGCGCGCTGGCCCTCACGCTGCTCCCGGACTGGCGCGCGGCGTGGGCGTGGTCGGGTCTGCTCACGTTCGCCGTCGCGGCGCTCGTGCTCCTGGCCGCGCGGGGTGGAGGGACGGGGGAGCAGGCCCCGAGCGTGACGTTGCCGCGCTCCTGGTGGTCGGCGCACCGGCGCGTGGTGGCCGCCAGCCTGCTCCTCGGTGCCGGTTCCGCTGCGGTGTGGAGCTACGGTCGCGTGGTGGTCCTCGAGGCGGGTGGAGGGACCACCACGTCGGTCGTCGCCTGGATCGCGCTGGGCGTGGGCGGGACCGCCGTCGTCGCCACCGCAGGCCGGCTGGGCCGGCGCTCTCCACGCACCGCGTGGGCACTCACCTGCGGCGTCACCGCGGCCGCGACGCTCGCGCTCGGGCTGGGGTCCGGCTCGGCGGTCGTCGCCGTCGTCGCGTGCGCGGTGTTCGGGTGGGGCTTCGTCGCCGCCACGGGCGCACTCATCGCCTGGACGCTCGACGTCGACCAGGGGCGCGGGGCGTCGGGGACGGCGCTGCTGTTCGTCGTGCTCGTGCTCGGTCAGGCCCTCGGCTCGGCCCTCGCGGGCGCCCTCGTGGGCGGCGTCGGGCACGAGGCGGCGTTCGCGGCTGCCGCCTGCCTGACCGCGGTCGGCGCGGTCGTGGCGGTGCCGGTGCGGGTCAGGAGGCCCCGGGCCGCAGGCGCAGCCACACCCGGTCGCCCTCGTGCAGCCCGAGGGCCGTCGCGTCCGTGCGGGTGAGGCTGACGAGCACCGGGCCCGGCTGGCGGGCGTCCTCGGGCGTGACCTCCAGGCGCACCTCGAACCCGATCCGCGTCCAGCGGGTGATCGTGCCCACCGTGACCGCCGCCTGCTCGTAGCGCGAGATCTCGATGTCGTGCGGGCGCACCAGGTGGTCGCCGAGCCTGGTCACGGGACCGAGGAAGGACAGCACGAAGTCGCTCGCCGGCTTGTCGTAGAGGTCGTCGGGCGTGCCGACCTGCTCGATGCGGCCGTCGTTGATCACCACGATCGAGTCGGCCACCTCGAGCGCCTCCTCCTGGTCGTGCGTGACGAACACCGTGGTCACGTGCATCTCGTCGTGCAGGCGGCGCAGCCAGTCCCGCAGCTCCTTGCGGACCTTCGCGTCGAGCGCGCCGAACGGCTCGTCGAGCAGCAGCACCGACGGCTCGATGGCGAGGGCGCGAGCCAGTGCCATGCGCTGACGTTGTCCGCCCGAGAGCTGCGTCGGGCGACGGTCCGCGAACTGCTCGAGGTGCACGAGCCGCAGCAGCTCATCGACCTTGGCCTCGACCTCGGCCTTCGGGCGCTTGCGGATCTCCAGGCCGAACGACACGTTGCGTCGCACGCTGAGGTGCTTGAACGCGGCGTAGTGCTGGAAGACGAACCCGACGTTGCGCTTCTGCACGGGCACGCCGGTGGTGTCGACGCCCTCGATGACGACCGAGCCGGAGTCGGCGCTCTCCAGGCCGGCGATGATCCGCAGCAGCGTGGTCTTGCCGCCACCGCTCGGTCCGAGCAGGGCGGTGAGCTGGCCGGTGGGGATCGACAGGTCGACGTCGTCGAGCGCGACGAAGTCGCCGAACCGCTTGCTGACGCCTGCGACCTCGATGCTCATGGGGCCTTCCCTCTCAGTGGCGGTCCGCGCGGGAGCGCAGGACCTGGACGACGACGATGCAGACGACGGAGACGCTGGCGAGCAGGAACGCGATCGCGTAGGCGCCCTCGACGTCGAAGTTGAGGTACTTCTCCTCCACGGCCAGCGTGGCGGTCCGGGTCTCGCCGAGGACGTTGCCCGACACGACCTTGACGGCGCCGAACTCACCGAGCGAACGGGCGAGGGTCAGCACGACGCCGTAGACGACCGCCCAGCGGATGCCCGGCAGGGTGATCCGCCAGAAGGTCTGCCAGGGGTTGGCGCCGAGCGAGCGGGCGGCCTGCTCCTGCTCGGTGCCGATCTCGCGCAGCACCGGCACGACCTCGCGGATGACGAGTGGCAGGGAGACGAACGCCGTCGCCATGACGATGCCGGGCGTGGAGAAGATGACCTGGAAGCCCCAGCCCTCGAGCGTGGGGCCGAACCACCCGCCGCGCCCGCCGTAGACGAGCACGAGGGCCAGACCGATGACGATCGGCGAGACGGAGAGCGGCAGGTCGAGCGCGGCGCTGAGCAGACGCTTGCCCGGGAACTCGGTGCGCACCAGCAGCAGCGACATGCTGACGCCGAACACGAGGTTGATGGCCGTCGCGCAGAGGGCGGCGACGGCGGTGAGCTGCAGTGCCGCCACCATGTCGGGGTCCTCGAACAGGCCGCGCAACGACGTCAGGCCGTCGGCGAACGTGTTGGTCACGACGAGCGCGACCGGCCAGACCACGAGCAGTGCGAGGTACACGACCGCGACGACGCGCAGCAGGTAGGTGACCGGGCCACGGGGGTGGCGGGTCGTCCGAGCGTCAGCCACGGTCGCTGATCCTCCTCTGCAGCAGGTCGAGCACGACGATGGTCGCCAGCGAGACGAGCAGCAGCAGGGTCGCGATGGACGCGGCGGCCTCGGGGTTGTCGTTCTCGATCGCGCTCAGGATGCGCACGGACGCCACCTCGGAGGTGAAGGGCAGGTTGCCCGACAGCAGCACGAGCGACCCGTACTCGCCCACGGCCCGCGCGAACGACAGCGCCGCGCCTGCGGTGATGGCCGGCGCGAGGCTGGGCAGGATGACGCGGCGGAACGTGGTGAACCGGCTCGCGCCGAGCGACGCGGCGGCTTCCTCGACCTCGAGGTCGAGCTCCTCCAGCACGGGCTGGACCATGCGGACCACGAACGGCAGCGTCACGAACAGGAACGCCAGGTACACCGACGCTCCGGAGTTCGCGACGTTGATGCCGAGCGGGCTGTCGTCCTTGCCGTAGAGCGACAGGAGCACGAGCCCGGCCACGATCGTCGGCAGGGCGAACGGGATGTCGATGACCACCTCGAGCACCCCCTTGCCGGGGAACCGGTCGCGGACGAGCACCCAGGCGATGACGGTGCCGACGACGACGTTCACGGCGGTCACGGCGACGGCGGCCTCGAGCGTCAGCACGATGGCCGAGCGGGTCTGCGCGTTGGTGATCGCCCGCCAGAAGTTCGCCCAGCCGCCCTCGGACGCGGTGATGACGACCGCGCAGAGGGGGATGAGGACGAGCAGGCTGAACCACAGCATCGAGATGCCGAGGCCGAGCCCGGACGTGCGGGTGAGGGTGCTCGGCAGCGCCGGCCGGAAGCGTGCCGGCCGGCGCTGCGCCGGTGCGGTGGAGGTCATGCCGTCCTGAGGGTCGTCGGTGCGGTCGGGCCGGGCGTTACTGCGAGGCCTTGCCGGACTTCGCGATGGCCTCGGTGACGATGCCGACGGGCGCGCCGTCCTTGCCGTCGCCGAAGAGCTTGTCCTTCACGCCGCTCCAGTCGTGCCCGCCGAAGTCGTCGGCGAGGGTCAGGAGGTTCTTGACCTTCGGGAACGGGTCGGAAGCGTCGGCGGCACCCTTGATGTCGGAGGCCTTCAGGCCCACGGCGGACAGGTCGGCGACGCCGGGCTGCTCCTCGTTGAGGGGGCGGAAGCCCTTGAGCGCGAACTCGCGCTGGCCGGTCTTGCCGAGCACGAAGTCGAGCCACGGCTCGGTCGCCGGGACGTGCTTCTTCAGCACGGCGCCGGGGTTCTCGATCAGCACGGTGGTGTCGGGGATGACGTAGTCGAAGCCCTGGCCGTTCTGGTTCGCCAGGATGGCCTCGTTCTCGTAGGCCAGGAGCACGTCGCCCGTGCCGCCCAGGAAGCTCTGGGTGGCGTCGCGACCGCTGTTGGTCAGCGACACCACGTTCTTGAAGAGCTTGTCGACGTACGCGGTGGCCTCGGCGTCGCTGCCGCCCTGGCTGGTCACGCTGCCCCACGCGGCGAGCGCGTTCCAGCGGGCCGCGCCGGAGGAGGCGGGGTTGGCCGTGACGATCTTCACGCCGGGCTTGACCAGGTCGTCCCAGCCCTGGATGTTCTTGGGGTTGCCCTTGCGGACGCCGAGCACGACCACCGAGGTCGAGACGATGCCCTGGTTGGGGCCGTCGTCCCAGGTCTTGTCGACGAGGCCCGCGTCGACCAGGCGGTCGACGTCGGTCGCGACGGACAGGTGGACGTAGTCGGCGGGCAGGCCATCGGCCACCGCGCGGCTCTGGTCGCCGGACGCGCCGTAGGAGGTCTTGAACGAGACGCCCTTGCCCTCGGGCGTCTCCTCGAACTTCTCGGCGATCGCCTTGTTGGCCGCCTCGGGGACCGCGAAGCCGACGATCTTGATCGTGTCGGCGCTGCTGGAGCCACCCGACCCGCAGGCGCTGAGCACCAGGGCGGAGGCGGCCGCGAGCGCGGCGGCGGTCGTCAGTCGGCGGCGGAGCGTCGTCATGGAGTCGTCCTCGGGTCTCGGGCGCACCCTCGGGGGTGGTGCGTCGAGGTACGACGGTAGGCGTCCGGGACCGCGCTGCACGCAGGTCTCATCATGTGGACCCCGAGGTCGGGGAGTGAGACGGACGGCCAGAGCCGCGCGCTGGGCGCGGCCCGGCCCTTGCGGCGGGTCAGGCGAAGACGACGGTGCGTGGTCCGTTCATCAGCACGCGCGACTCGGCGTGCAGGCGCACCGCGCGCGAGAGCGTCTGGGCCTCGACGTCGCGGCCCACGCGGGCCAGGTCGGCGGGCGCCATGCGGTGGTCGACGCGCTGGACGCCCTGCTCGATGATCGGGCCCTCATCGAGGTCGGCGGTGACGTAGTGGGCCGTCGCGCCGATCAGCTTGACGCCGCGGGCGTGGGCCTGGTGGTAGGGGCGCGCGCCCTTGAAGCTGGGCAGGAAGCTGTGGTGGATGTTGATGGCTCGCCCCGCCAGCGAGCGGCAGAGGTCGTCGCTGAGGATCTGCATGTACCGCGCGAGCACCACGAGGTCGACCTCCAGGTCCTCGACGAGAGAGAGCACCTGCGCCTCCACGTCGGCCTTCGTCTCCCGGGTGACCGGCAGGTGGTGGAACGGCACGTCGTACGCGTCGGCGAGCCGCTCGAGGTCGCGGTGGTTCGACACCACGGCGGGCACCTCGATGTTGAGGGAGCCGGAGCTCTGCCGGTAGAGCAGGTCGTTCAGGCAGTGGCCCTCCTTGGAGACCATCACGAGGGTGCGCGCCGGCCGCTCGGCCTCGACGAGCCGGAACTGCATGTCCAGCTCGGCGGCGACCTGCCCGAAGCCGTCCGCGAGCGCCGCGGTCTGTGCGTCCGAGCCGAAGTCGACGTGCAGGCGCAGGAAGAACTCGCCCGACCCGTCGTCGGCCGGCTGCTCCGTGTACTGCTGGGAGTCGAGGATGTTGCCGCCGGCCTCGTGGATCCACCGGGTCACGGCGTACACGAGCCCCGGCCGGTCCGGGCAGGACAGCGTCAGGACGTGGGTGCTGGTCACCCGCCGCAGTCTAGGCAGCGGGTGCGGCCTGCGCGGGGGCGGTGGCCGGGGCGGTGCCCTGGTGGCGCGGGCGCTCGAACAGCAGCACGACGACCAGTCCGACGACGAACGCGGCGGCCGGCAGCCAGAAGGCCTCCGACATCGCCCGCGAGAAGGCCTCGGCCACCGGCGCGGGCATGCTCGCGGAGCCACCGGTCGCGGACTGGAACGCGCTCGCGTCGCCCTGCAGGCCGTTGGCGGCCAGGCGCGATCCGATGAGCGCGGCGACGGCGGCGCTGCCGAGGGCCGCGGCCACCTGGCGCGTCGTGTTGTAGACGCCGGCACCGGCGCCGGCCGACGACATCGGCAGGTTCCGCGTGGCCGTGGCGCTCAGCGGGGCCCAGAGGAACGCGTTGGACACACCGAAGAGCGCCATGGGCAGCAGCAGCTGCCACGCGGGCGTCGTCGGGTCGACGAGGCTGCCGAGCCAGCGCATGGCCACCGCGGCGGTGCCGAAGCCCACGAGCGTCAGCAGACGCGGGTGGACGCGGTCGGACAGCTTGCCCACCACGGGCGAGAGGAGCAGCAGCACCACGGCCATGGGCGTCATGAAGAGCGCCGACTCGGTCGGGCTCCAGCCGCGGGCGCCCTGCGCGTAGAACATGAACGGCAGGCTCATGGCGGTGATGGCGAGCGAGACCATGGCGATGGCGACGTTGCCGACCGAGAAGTTGCGGTCGCGGAACAGCCCGAGCGGCACGAGCGGCTCGCGGCGCACGCGCGCCTGCCAGGCGACGAACAGGCCGAGCACGACGACCCCGAGCGCGATGAGCAGCGGGACGCTGATCGGCCCGGTGATGGTGCCCCAGTCGTACCGCTCGCCCTCTTGGATGCCGAAGACGAGCAGGAACATGCCGGCGGCGCTGAGCGCGACGCCGAGCCAGTCGATGGTGTGGGCGTGCGTCTCGAGCACGGGCACCAGACGGACGGCGAGGACGAAGCCGACGAGACCGACCGGGATGTTGACGAAGAAGATCCACTCCCAGCCGGCGGCGTCGACGAGCACGCCGCCGAGGATCGGGCCGACGAGCGTCGCGACGCCCGCGGTGGCGCCCCAGAGCGCCATGGCGCTGCCGCGCTTGGCGGCCGGGAACGTGCGGGTGATGACCGCCATGGTCTGCGGCGTGAGGAGCGACGCGCCGATCCCCTGCACCACGCGGGCGGCGATGAGCCCGCCGATCGAGTCCGTCAGCCCGCACCACAGGGAAGCCAGGGTGAAGATGGTCAGGCCGAGCAGGTAGACGTTCTTCGGCCCGAAGCGGTCGCCGAGACGTCCGGTGACCAGCAGCGGCACGGCGTAGGCGAGCAGGTAGGCGCTCGTGACCCAGATGCCGCTGTTGTAGTCGGTGCGCAGGTCCTCGATGATCGCCGGCGTCGCCACCGACACGATCGTGTTGTCGACGAGGATCATGAAGAACCCGATGACCATCGCCCAGAGGGCGGGCCAGGGGGACGGCGTCGTCGAGGAGGTGGCGCCGGGCTGCTGCGGCTCGCTCAGTTGGGTCACGCAACCAGTGTGCCGTCGTGTGCCGACAGAAGCAGCGCCAGTGGCCGACGTCTCACTCGCACTGACGGAGCACGCCGACGCAGCAGCGGGCCGCGACGCCTGCGTCCAGCCAGCCCAGTCCAGGCCGGTCCAACCCAGGCCGCAGGTCGGCTACCGCAGGTCGTCGGCGAGCAGGTCGTAGGAGACGAGGTCGTCGAGCGTGTCGTCGCCCAGCATCTCGGCCTGGCGCTCCACCCCGAGCCGACGGAACCCGGACCGCTCGGCCACGCGGTTGCTGGCCACGTTGCCCGCGGCGGCCAGCAGGCTGAGTCGGTGCAGCCCGGGGCCGTCGGGCGAGAACGCCCAGTGCGTGACCGCCTCCACAGCCTCGCCCACGAGTCCGCGACCGCGCGCATCGGGGTGCGCCCAGTAGCCCACCTCGGCCGTGCCGGGGTTCACGCCGCCGAGGTGCATGAGCGTCACGAGAGCGACGAGGTCGTCGGAGACGGGGTCGGCCACGGCCCAGGTGATCTTCTCCCCGGTCGCGGAGCGCCACGTGCAGTCGGCCACGAAGGCGCGGGCCACCTCGGGCGTGTAGGGGTGCGGCAGCGTCCGCAGCCAGTGCCGCGTGGTCGGGTCGGAGCACGCCTGCGCCACGCGGTGCGCGTCGGTCTCCACGAGCGGTCGCAGCTGCAGGCGGTCGGTCCTGAGCCTCGGCGCGTCCTGCCACGGCCGGCGGGCGTAGGGCGCGTCGCCGAAGCGCAGCACGGCCGTCCAGGCGTCGAGCGTACGGCCGCGCTCGTGCAGCAGGGCGGGTGCGGTGCCCACCAGCTCGAAGCCGCAGGCGTGCGCGACCCGCAGGGACGCCTCGTTGCCCACGTGGGCCCGCCAGTGCACCGCCTCGATCCCGGCCTCGGTGAAGCCGTGGTCGACGGCGAGCCGCACGGCGGCGGTCATGATGCCGCGACCTCGCGCCCACGGGTGGAGCGTGAAGCCGATGTCGGCGACGGGGCCGCCGCGCACGTCGACGTTCCCGGCGAAGCGCGGACGTCCGTCGTCGTCCTCGGCCTCCACGACCCACATGCGGGCGGTGCCCTCGTCCCAGGCGCGGGCGCCGACGTGCAGGGCGAACTGCTCGCTCATCTCCCGCGTGTTCGGGATCGGCACGGCGGTCCAGCGCTGCATGGCGGGGTCCTGCGTCATCTCCCACATCGGCTCGACGTCGGCCGGGGTGGCCGCGCGCAGCGTGACGACGCCGTCGGTCAGCACCGGGACCGACAGCGGGAACGGCAGCCCGTTCACCGCGCGCGCAGGATGTCGAGGATCTCGTCGAGCTTGGCGCCGTGCTCGTCCAGGGTCCGGGTGTGGTCGGCGAGGGTCCGGGTGTGGTCGGCGAGGGTCCGGGTGTGCTCGGCGAGGGTGCCCGTGTGACCGTCGACCGTCGAACGGATCTCCGAGACGATCTCGTACAGGTCGTCGACGTCGTTGCGCAGCTGGCTCACGCGGTCCGGCGGGGTCATGCGGCCACGCTACTGCGCGTGCACGCCCACGACCAAGGCCTTCGTGGCCGACCTGTGGACGGGCGCGACCTCAGCGCTGCTCGGCGCGGAACGGGTCGGCCGCGTACACGCCGAGCACGCGCGTCTCGGTGGTGAAGAAGCCGAGCTCCTCCAGGGCCCGAGCCACGTGCGGGTCGTCGGGGTGCCCGTCGACCTCGGCGAGGAACTGGGTGGCCGTGAACTCCCCGCCGACCATGTAGCTCTCGAGCTTCGTCATGTTGACGCCGTTCGTGGCGAACCCGCCGAGTGCCTTGTAGAGGGCGGCGGGGAGGTTGCGGACGTTGAAGATGAAGGTGGTGACGACGGGGCCCGCCCCCTGGGGTGCGCGCACCGGCTCGCGGGACAGCTCCACGAAGCGCGTGGTGTTGTGGTCCTCGTCCTCGACGTCTGCGGCGAGGATGTCGAGGCCGTAGATCTCGGCCGCGAGCGGCGGCGCGATGGCGGCGGAGGTGACGTCGGCGGCCTCGGCGATCTCGCGCGCGGCCCCGGCGGTGTCACCGGAGACGATCGGGGTCCATCCGTGCTGGCCGATGATCTTGCGGCACTGCCCGAGCGCGTGCACGTGGCTGTGCACGGTGCGCACGGTCTCCAGCGTCGTGCCCGGGACGCCCATGACCATGAACTGGATGCGCAGGAAGTGCTCGCCGACGATGTGCAGCCCCGACGTCGGCAGGAAGTGGTGGATGTCGGCGACCCGGCCGGCGATCGAGTTGTCGATCGGGATCATGGCGAGGTCGGCGTCGCCGCCCGTGACCGCCGCGAACACGTCCTCGAACGACGCGCAGGCCACGGCCTCGGCGTCGGGGTGGTGCTGCTGGCAGACGATGTGGGAGTTCGCGCCGGGCTCTCCCTGGTACGCGATGCGGCGGACGGTCACGCGCCCAGTGTGGCACCGCCGCGTCAGGCGGTGCGGTGGGCTCCTGCTGCGGCCCGGACGGCGAAGACCTCCGGTGCCCTCCACCCCAGCGCGTCGTAGCGCTGCTCCACCAGCTCGCGCACGGCGCGCGCCTTGGTCTGGGGGACGAGCGCGATGGCCGACCCGCCGAACCCGCCTCCGGTCATGCGCGCCCCCAGGGCCCCGCCCTCGACGGCCGCCTCGACCGCGACGTCGAGCTCGGTGCAGCTGACCTCGAAGTCGTCGCGCAGCGAGACGTGCGAGGCGGTGAGGATGGTGCCGAGCTGCTCGAAGTCGTTCTCGCCGAGCGTCCGCAACGCCGCCTTGACCCGCGCGGTCTCGGTGAAGACGTGCTGGGTGCGGCGGCGCAGCACCGGGTCCTCCAGGCGGACGAGGGCGTCGAGCCCGGCCTTCGCGAGGTGCTCGAGGCCGAGCTCGGTGGCAGCCCGCTCGCACTCCTCGCGCCGCTCGCCGTACCCGCCGCCGACGTTCGAGTGGTCGACGCCGGTCGCGACGACGAGGAGCGCGAGGTCGGCGGTGGCGAGGTCGAACGGCACCCGCGTCGGATCGTCGTCGGACAGCGGGTCGGTGACCACCGCCTCGCCTGCTCGCCCGAACGTGACGGCGAGCTGGTCCATGAGTCCGGTGGGCGCCCCCACGAAGTCGTTCTCGGCGCGCTGCGCGAGGCGCGCCACCTCCAGCGGCGCGACGTCGAGGTCGGCGACGTCGGCCAGCGCCGAGACGACCCCCACGGTGAGTGCCGCCGACGAGGAGAGTCCGGAGCCCAGCGGCAGGGTCGACTCGAGCACCAGGTCGACGCCCGGCAGCGGGCCCGCGGTCCCGAGCGCCCAGACGGCGCCCGCCGGGTAGGCGGCCCAGTCGTCGGCCGACACCGTGCCGTCGTCGGGTGCGACGTCGGTGCGGAAGGTCGCGCGCTCGCGGGTGCCGTCGGGCAGCGTGCTCCAGACGTTGACCGCGTCGTCGTCGCGGCGGCGGACCTTCACCGTGAGGAAGCGGTCGATCGCGAACGGCACCGAGGGACCGCCGTTGTAGTCGAGGTGCTCCCCGATGAGGTTGACCCGACCCGGAACCTGCCACGTGCGTACGTCGCTCACGGCCCCGAGCCTAGGACCTGTCCCGCGAGGAGCCACTGGCACAATGCACAGCATGTCCAGCAGCACCCGTCCACGCTCGCTGTCCGGCATCCAGCCGACGGCCGAGTCGTTCCACCTCGGGAACTACCTGGGAGCGGTGCGGCAGTGGGTCGGCCTGCAGGAGGACCACGACGCGTTCTACTTCATCGCCGACCTGCACGCCCTGACGGTGCAGCCCGACCCGGCGCAGCTGCGCGCGCGGGTGCACCGCTCGGCCGCCCAGCTGCTGGCCGCCGGCGTCGACCCCGAGCGGTCGGCCCTGTTCTGCCAGAGCCACGTGCCGGAGCACACCCAGCTGGCGTGGGTCTTCAACTGCCTCACGGGCTTCGGCGAGGCGGGCCGCATGACCCAGTTCAAGGACAAGAGCGCGAAGGCGGGCGCCGACAAGGCGAGCGTCGGGCTGTTCACGTACCCGATCCTGCAGGCCGCCGACATCCTGCTCTACAACCCGCACCACGTGCCGGTGGGCGAGGACCAGCGCCAGCACCTCGAGCTGTCGCGCAACCTCGCGCAGCGCTTCAACCACCACTACGGCGAGACGTTCCGCCAGCCCGAGGCCTACATCGTCAAGGGCACCGCCAAGATCGCCGACCTGCAGGACCCGACCGCGAAGATGAGCAAGTCGGCGTCGTCGCCGAACGGCATCGTCGACCTGCTGGACGACCCGAAGAAGGCGGCCAAGAAGATCCGCTCGGCGGTCACGGACTCCGGCGACACGATCCGCGTTTCGGCGAGCGCACCCGCGCCTACCTCGACGACCCCGCCGAGCTCGACCGCGTGCTCGCCGCGGGGGCGGCCCGCGCCCGCGAGGTTGCGGCGCCGGTGGTGGTGGACGTGTACGACAAGGTCGGGCTCGTCCGCGGTGTCTGACCCCTGCCTGGAGGGCGTGACGTCGCAGGACGGCGCGCTGACCTTCGGTGTCGCGATCGCCGTCCCGGAGCCGTTCGGCGAGCGGCTGCGCGCCCATAGGGCGTCGTTCGGCGACCCTGCGGCCGCGCAGATCCCCAGCCACATCACGCTGCTGCCCCCCGACCAGGTCACCGAGGACGGGCTCGACGACCTCGCGGCGCGGCTCGAGCACGTGGCCGCCCGGACGGCTCCGTTCGAGGTGACGCTGCAGGGCACCGGCACGTTCCGGCCCGTCTCGCCCGTGGTCTTCGTGGCGGTCAGCCGCGGCATCGCGGAGGCGGGGGTCCTCGCGGCCGACCTGCGGGCCGCGCTCGACGCGCCGGAGCCGCTGTTCCCCTTCCACCCCCACGTGACGGTGGCGCACCACCTCGACGACGCCGCCCTCGACCACGCCTACGCGACGCTCGAGGACTTCGGCTGCGACTTCGACGTCACCGAGGTCGCGCTCTACCTGCACCGCGAGGGCGAGGGGTGGTCGACCCACCGCACGTTCGCGCTCGAGGGACCGCGCCCCGGCTGAGCCCGACGGTCCGGCGTCTCAGCGCAGGATGCGGTCGACCAGCTCCTCGATCGCGGTCTCGAGCGGCACGCCGGTGTCGAGCGGCACGGTCAGCTGGTCCAGCACCAGGCCGTCGACGGCGTGGTGGAGCAGGGCGAGCTCCGTGCGTCCGCCGGGCAGGCCGGCCTCGGCGTTGAAGACGACGTCGTCCTCGAAGGCGCGCTGTCGCCAGGCGCCGAGGGTCGCGGCGACGTGGGGTCGCCGCGCGGCCTCCAGGCGCAGCTCGAAGAGCGCCAGCGCCACGTGCGGGTCGGCGCGGAGTCGTCGCACGACGTCGCGCACGTAGGCGGTGAACAGGGCGCGGTCGGCCGGGGCGTCTCCTCGCACGGCCTCGGCGTCGGGCGTGAGGCGCTCGCCGATGCGCTCGACCAGGGCCGCGACGAGGTCGTCGCGGCGGGGGAAGTAGTTCGACGCCGTCCCGACCGGAAGGCCGGCGGCCCTGTCGACGGCACGGTGGGTGAGTCCCCGCGCGCCCTCCTGTGCGAGCACGCGGATCCCGGCGTCGGCGAGCGCGGCACGGCGGTGGTCGTTGCGGGGCACGGGACCACCCTAGCGACACCACGACACCTGTCGTACTCTGACCACGACAGGTGTCGTGATAGGAGGACAGGTGCGAGAGCTCGTCTACTACGTGGCCGTCAGTGTCGACGGCTTCATCGCCGATGTCGACGGCGGCTTCGATGCGTTCATGGTCGAGGGCGACCACGAGTCCGTCGTGCTGCAGGAGTACGCCGACGCCCTCCCCGCCCACGCGCACGCCGCTCTGGGCACCGAGCCGCCGGGGACGCGGTTCGACACCGTCGTCATGGGGTGGAACACCCTGCGGCCCGCGCTCGACGTGGGGATCGCGAGCCCCTACCCGCACCTGCACCAGGTCGTGGCGAGCCGCGGTGGACGGACGGTCGACCCGACGCTCGCGCTCGTGCGCGACCCCGTGGCCTGCGTGCGCGAGCTCAAGGCCGGCGACGGGCTCGACGTCTGGCTGTGCGGCGGGGGCCGGCTGGCGGGCGCACTGCTCCCCGAGATCGATCGCCTCGTCCTGAAGCGTCACCCTGTCGTGCTCGGAGCCGGGATCCCGTTGTTCGGCGGGGTCACCGCCGGCGCCGCGCGCTTCACCCCGACCCGGCTGCGCCCGTTCGAGTCGGGCGTCGTGGTGGAGGAGTATGCACGCCGCTGAGGCCCGTGAGGCCGGTCAAGGCTGCACGCCCTCCTGCAGCGAGAGCAACAGCTCGTCGTGGAAGGCGAGTGCCGCGAGCTGCAGGGTGTCGCGGCGGTGCGCCAGGGCGATGTGCCGGTCGAGCGAGGGGTTGCGCAGGGCCACCGGTCGCAGCCCCGGCCGGTTCGCCAGCACCATCTCCGGCACCACCGCGTACCCGAGCCCTGCCTCGACGAAGCGGAGCACGGACAGCATCTCCCCGCCCTCGACCGACACCTGCGGCGTGAACCCGGCGGCGGCGCAGGCGGCGAGCGTCGTCTCGCGCAGGTCGTAGCCGGTGCGGAACATCACGAGCGGCAGGTCGCGCAGGGCACCCACGTCGACGGCGTCCGGCAGGGCGTCGTCGACGGGCGCCGCGAGCACCAGCCGGTCGCGCCGCAGCAGCACGGTCTCGAGGTCGGGCCGCTCCTCCGACAGCGGCGTGATGAGCAGGGCGACGTCGAGCCGACCCTGGGCGAGCTCGTGGGTGAGCACCCGCGACCCGCTCTCGTGCACCTCCAGCTCGATCAAGGGGTGCGACTCGTGGAACCGGGTCAGGACCTCGGGGAGCAGGCCGTCGCAGATCGACGGGGTGGCGCCGAGGCGCACCCGCCCGCGCCGCAGGCCGGCCACCTCGTGGACGGCCCGTCGGGCCGACTCGACGTCGATGAGGATGCGCTCGGCGTGGGGGAGGAGCGCCTCGCCGGCGCTGGTCAGCTCGATGCCGCCGGGCTGCCGCACGAACAGCGGGGTGCCGAGGGAGTTCTCCAGCACGCGGACCTGCTTGGACAGGCTGGGCTGGGCGACGCCGACCTCGGCTGCCGCGCGGGTGAAGTTGCGCGTACGCGCCACCGCGACGAAGTAGGAGAGCTGCTGGAACTGCACGATCCCCAGCCTACTCCTCGATAGCCGCAGGCTATGAAGGTTGGCCTCATCATGACTTAGCGCTTAGGTAAGAATCGCGTTAACGTCGGATCGTGGCCACTACTCTGACTCGCGCGTCGGCGCGCAGGTCGACCGTCGTGCTCAAGTACACGATGGCCGTGTCCGGGCTGATCATGCTCGGCTACCTGCTCGTCCACATGTACGGCAACCTCAAGTTCTTCCAGGGGCAGGAGTACTTCGACTCCTACCTCGAGGGCCTGGAGGACATCTTCTACCCCTACCTGCCGCACGGCGGGGCCCTGTGGATCCTCCGCGTGGTGCTCCTCGCGTCGCTCGTCGCGCACGTCTACTGCGCGATCACGCTCTGGCGGCGCAACAAGGTGGCGGCGGGCTACACCGGTGGCAAGCGCTACCACTCCAAGCAGAACCGCACGGGCATCCAGCGCTCCTACGCGTCGTTCACGATGCGCTGGGGCGGCGTGATCCTGCTGCTGTTCATCATCGGCCACCTCGCCCAGATGCTGCCGAACTGGCTCGCCCCCGGCGGACCGTCGGACAGCAAGTACGAGCGCGTCGTCAACGGGTTCGAGATCTGGTGGGTCGTCCTGCTGTACACGATCGGCCTCGTCGCGGTCGGCTTCCACCTGTGGCACGGCTTCTGGAGCGCCCTCACGACGCTCGGCCAGAACCGCAGCAGCACCCGCAAGGACTCCGTCATCACCATCGCGTCGTGGGTGCTCTCGGTGGTCATCGCCGGTGGCTTCCTGATCGTCCCCTTCGCCGTCTTCTTCTTCGGAGCTGGTTCCTGATGAGTGACACCTACACCCCGACCGGGGCAGCCGAGCAGTTCATCGAGCACGGCGAGGACATCCACGACACGAAGGCGCCCTCGGGTCCCATCGAGCGTCGCTGGGAGCAGCGTCAGTTCGACGCCAAGCTGGTCAACGCGGCCAACCGTCGCAAGATCAAGATCATCGTCGTCGGCACCGGCCTGGCGGGCGCGTCCGCCGCGGCCACCCTCGGCGAGGCCGGCTACCACGTGACGAGCTTCTGCTACCAGGACAGCCCGCGTCGGGCGCACTCGATCGCGGCGCAGGGCGGCATCAACGCGGCCAAGAACTACCGCAACGACGGCGACTCGGTGTACCGGCTCTTCTACGACACGGTCAAGGGCGGCGACTTCCGCTCGCGCGAGTCCAACTCCTACCGCCTCGCGCAGGTCTCGGTGAACATCATCGACCAGTGCGTCGCGCAGGGCGTCCCGTTCGCCCGCGAGTACGGGGGCCTGCTCGACAACCGCTCCTTCGGCGGCGTGCAGGTCTCCCGCACGTTCTACGCGCGCGGCCAGACCGGACAGCAGCTGCTCATCGGCGCCTACCAGGCGCTCGAGCGCCAGGTCGCCGCCGGCACCGTCGAGGTGCACACCCGCCACGAGATGCTCGACCTGGTCATGGTCGACGGCAAGGCGCGCGGCGTCATCGTCCGCGACATGGTCACCGGCGAGATCGAGTCGCACACGGCCGACGCGGTCGTGCTCGCGAGCGGCGGCTACGGCAACGTCTACTTCCTCTCCACCAACGCCATGGGCTGCAACGTCACGGCCACCTGGCGCGCGCACCGTCGCGGCGCCTACTTCGGCAACCCCTGCTACACGCAGATCCACCCGACCTGCATCCCCGTCTCCGGCGACTACCAGTCGAAGCTGACGCTGATGAGCGAGTCGCTGCGCAACGACGGCCGCATCTGGGTGCCGAAGAAGGCCGGCGACGACCGCCACCCGCGTGACATCCCCGAGGACGAGCGCGACTACTACCTCGAGCGCATCTACCCCGCGTTCGGCAACCTGGTGCCCCGCGACATCGCCTCGCGCGCCGCGAAGTACCAGTGCGACGACGGCAAGGGCGTCGGCCCCGGCGGCCTGGGCGTCTACCTCGACTTCGCCGACGCGATCGAGCGCATGGGTCGCCCGGCGGTCGAGGCGAAGTACGGCAACCTCTTCGACATGTACGCCCGGATCACCGGTGAGGACCCGTACACCGAGCCGATGCGCATCTACCCGGCCGTGCACTACGTCATGGGTGGCCTCTGGGTCGACTACGACCTGCAGAGCAACCTCGAGGGCCTCTTCGTCACGGGCGAGGCGAACTTCTCCGACCAGGGCGCGAACCGCCTCGGCGCCTCGGCGCTGATGCAGGGCCTCGCCGACGGCT
>NZ_LUNF01000107.1:0-6707 GCF_001626145.1 Aeromicrobium sp. REDSEA-S32_B7 | reverse complement strand
CTCCTCGTGTCCTCGGTGGTCGCGCTGGCGCCCACGCCCGACCGGCGCTACTACGGCGGCGCGAAGAGCCTCGTCGAGCAGCTGCTCCTCGAGCTCGTCGCCGCCCACCCGCACGCACGCCTCGACGTGCTCTACCCCGGGCGGCTCCTGGCCGCGGGGGAGGGCACGCGACCGTGGCACCGGCTGCACGCGCGGTTCGACCGCGTCGCGGCGCACGTCGAGCGCGCGCTGCGGTCGTCGCAGCCGCTCGGCCGTCGTCGCGTCGTCGGCCTCGACGCGCGCCTGTGGCTGCTGGTGCGCTCCCTCTCCCTCGTCGTCCAGGCCGTCCGGCCCGGACGCGTCGATCCGACCCCCGAGCTCGTCGACCCGAAGGTGGCCCCCTGATGTGGAAGAAGCGCGCACTCGACCTGTTCCTCACCGTCGTCGGGGCGATCGTCTGGGTGCCGGTGGTGCTCACCGTCGCGGCCGGCATCCTCCTCGCGGAGGGGCGTCCGGTGTTCTACCGCTCGCGCCGTCGAGTCAGCAGCGACGAGGTCGTGCTGCTCACCAAGTTCCGCACGATGGTGCGCAACGCCGACAAGCTCGTGAACCGCGACACCGTCCCGGTCGACGACACCACCCGCTTCCTCAACATCCCCGCCGACTCGCCGCTGTACACGCGCATCGGCCGGTTCGTGGAGCGGTTCGCGCTCACCGAGCTGCCGCAGCTGTGGCACGTCGTGCGCGGCGACATGAGCGTCGTCGGCAACCGGCCGCTGCCGCAGAACGTCATCGACTGCCTGCGCGAGGAGTTCCCGCAGGTCTCCGACCGCTTCCTCACCCGCGCGGGCCTGACCGGACCGGCGCAGCTGGTCGGTCGTGAGGCGCTCGGCGACGCGGAGCGCCTCGACCTCGAGGCCGCCTACTGCCGTGCCTGCCTCAACGGCTACCAGGCGCGCCTGGACATCGTCATCCTGGCGGCTACGATCCTCGGCGTCCTGGGCATCGGTCGCGACCGCGATGCGCGCGCCGTGCACGCCCTCATCGCCCGCCACTCCGGACGTTCGCGCTCGTACGCGCTCGCGCCCACCGGCTCGACGCGCTCCGCAGGAGGTCGCGCCAGCGGCGCCGCCGCGCACCGGTAGGCTGTCGGAGTCGTCCCCCTCGCAGGAGAGAGAGCTGCATGTCGCACGGATCGTCGCCCGCGTCCTGGACCGCCGTCCTGGTCTGCCTCGCCGGCTTCACCATCGGCGGGATCGCTCTGATCCCCGAGCCGCACTGGGTGCCCTTCACGATCGGCGCGGCGCTCGCCGTGATCGCCGGACCGCTCGGCCTGGTCATGTCGCGCATGGGCTTCGGCGCCGAGCGCGCCCCCGGCCACGGTGCGACGGCGCACGGCGTCGACGAGCACCGCGGCGTCACGGACTGACCCTCACGTGAGCAGCGACGGGCCCGCCTGGGGCGAGCGGCCCGAGTCGGACGCTCCGACGCCGCCGCCCGCCGCCCCCGCCCCGCAGTACCCGACCTACCCCGGTCAGGCGCCCGAGGGCGACGTCGCCGGTGCGCCGCACCCGGTGGCGGCTACCTCGGCCGCGTCGTCGCCGGCCCTGCCGGCCGCCCCGCCGGTCGCGCCCGCGGCCGAGCCGGCCGGGTGGTGGATCCGCGTGGCCGCGGCGTTCGTCGACTTCCTCGTGCCGTTCGTCATCACCTGCATCCCCTTCGTCGCGGGCTTCGTCGTCGCCTTCTCGGGCTCGAGGTACGACGAGGCCACCGACACCGTCACCGACGTCGAGCCGGGCGGCTTCGTGATCACCGGGCTCGCCGTCGTCGCCTTCCTCGCCTTCGACGCGTGGAACCGTGGCCTGCGGGTGGGCTACCGCGGCGAGAGCCTCGGCAAGCAGCTCGTCGGCGTGCGCATCGTGCGACGCGACGGCACCGTCACCGGACCCCTTGAGGGCTTCTTCCGGTGGATGATCGGACTGTTCCTGCAGTGGACGTTCGTCGGCCTGCTCGTCGACCTGCTGTGGCCTCTGGGCAACGACGCGCGGCAGACGGTCCACGACCTCGCCGTCGGCACGTTCCCGATCCGCACCTGACCGGTCCCGCTACGTCAAGCCCGACACGCCAGGTACTGCTCGGCTGGACCCGGCGTCCGCGCCACGCTTGGATGGTGGCAGAGCCGGGGCAGCACCCGGCCCGACCGGAGGAAGAGATCCATGGAGCCGTTCCCCGCCAGTCCCGAGCCGGAGTACCGACCCGAGGGCAAGGGCCCGCGCCCGGCGTCGGTCGCCACCGCCGTCAAGCTCATCTGGGCCAACGTCGCGCTGAGCCTGCTCTCCGCGGTGCTCGCCTTCGCGATGCTCGACGACCTCATCGACCAGGCGATCGACAACGCCGGCTCCGGCGCGACGATCGACCGTGACGCGGCCCGTATCGGCGCCATCGGCGCCGTCGTCTTCGGCCTGATCATCGGCGTCGGCCTCGCGGCGCTGTTCGCCTACTTCATCGGCAAGGGCGCCAACTGGGCGCGCATCGTCTACACGGTCCTCATCGTGATCGGCGTGCTCGGGTCGCTGGCGCAGCTGGGCGGCCAGCCGCCCGTCCTGCTGGTGCTCTCGCTCGTCAGCCTCGCGATCGGCATCGCCATCGTCGTCTTCCTCTACCGCCCCGACTCGAACGCGTACTTCAAGAAGAAGGCCTGAGCCGGACGCCCGCCGCCCCGGCCCGATCCCGCACGATCGGACCGGGGCGGTCGCGCGTGCGGACGCCAGGACCCAGGGCCGTCGTCCGCCTGCTGCGCGGGTACCCTCGGGGGAGCAGCTCGAACCCTGACGAGGAGGTGGCCATGACGGTGCTCGACGACATCCTCGCGGGCGTCGCGGAGGACCGCGCCGCCCGACAGGCCACCTGCTCCCTCGAGCAGCTCAAGGAGCAGGCACGGCTCCAGCCGCCCGCGCTCGACCCGATGCCGACGTTCCGCGCCGACGGCGTGAGCGTCATCGCCGAGGTCAAGCGGGCCAGCCCCAGCAAGGGCGCCCTCGCGGCCATCAAGGACCCCGCCGGTCTCGCCCGCGACTACGCCGCCGGTGGCGCCGCCACGATCAGCGTGCTCACCGAGCGTCGCCGCTTCGACGGCAGTCTCGACGACCTGCGCGCCGTCCGCGCCCAGGTCGACGTGCCCGTGCTGCGCAAGGACTTCATCACCACCTCCTACGAGCTCTGGGAGGCGCGTGCGGCAGGCGCCGACATGGCGCTGCTCATCGTCGCCGCGCTCGACCAGCAGGCCCTCGTCAGCCTCATCGAGCGGGCCCGGTCGATCGGCCTCACGCCACTCGTGGAGGTCCACGACGAGGACGAGGTCGACCGCGCGCTCGACGCCGGCGCCGAGCTGATCGGCGTCAACGCCCGCGACCTCAAGACGCTCGAGGTCAAGCGCGACACCTTCGAGCGGCTCGCGCCCCGCATCCCCGACGGTGTCGTCCGGGTGGCCGAGTCCGGCGTCCGCGGTCCGCACGACGTGCTCGAGTACGCGCGCGCCGGTGCGCACGTCGTGCTCGTCGGCGAGACGCTCGTCCGTGGCGACGACCCCCGCGCCAGCGTGGCCGACCTGGTCGCGGCCGGAGCCCACCCCGCGCTGCAGCAGAGGCCCTGACGTGGCTGCCACAGCGTCGCGGCGATGGTGACGGTCGCACCCGCCCCACCGACCCCTCTGCACCCCGCCACGCCAGGGAGACACCCATGACCGTCTACGCCCAGCCGGACGCCACCGGCCACTTCGGCCGCTTCGGTGGCCGCTTCATGCCCGAGGCGCTCGTCGCCCCGCTCGACGAGCTCGCGGAGGCCTGGGCCGACGCGCAGGCCGACCCGTCCTTCCTCGGCGAGCTCGACCGCATGTTCCGCGAGTACGCCAACGTGCCCAGCCCGCTCTACGACGCCACCCGGTTCTCCGAGGCGGTCGGCGCGCGCGTGCTGCTCAAGCGCGAGGACCTCAACCACACCGGCGCGCACAAGATCCGCAACGTGCTCGGCCAGGCGCTGCTCGCCAAGCGCATCGGCAAGCCCCGCGCCATCGCCGAGACCGGCGCCGGCCAGCACGGCGTCGCCTCTGCCACCGCCTGTGCCTACCTCGACCTCGACTGCACCGTCTACATGGGCGAGGTCGACACCGAGCGCCAGGCGCTCAACGTCGCCCGGATGAAGATGCTCGGCGCCGAGGTCGTGCCCGTCACGACCGGCAGCCGCACCCTCAAGGACGCCATCAACGAGGCGCTGCGCGACTGGGTGGCCAGCGTCGACCACACCTCCTACCTGTTCGGCACCGCCGCGGGTCCGCACCCGTTCCCGACGATGGTCCGCGACCTCACGCGCGGCATCGGCGACGAGGCTCGCCGCCAGGTGCTGGAGCTGACCGGCAGCCTGCCCGACGCCGCCGTGGCGTGCGTCGGCGGAGGATCGAACGCCATCGGCCTGTTCACCGCGTTCATCGACGACGCCGACGTGCAGCTCCTCGGCGTCGAGGCCGGCGGCGACGGCTACGAGACCGGGCGCCACGCGTCGCCGATCACGGCCGGCGAGGTCGGCGTGCTGCACGGTGCGCGCTCCTACCTCCTGCAGGACGAGGACGGCCAGACGATGGAGTCGCACTCGATCTCGGCCGGGCTCGACTACCCCGGGGTCGGGCCCGAGCACTCCTACCTCGCCTCGATCGGCCGGGCCCGGTACGTGCCGGCCACCGACGCGCAGGCGATGTCGGCGTTCGACCTGCTGTGCAAGACCGAGGGCATCATCCCGGCCATCGAGTCGGCGCACGCGCTCGCCGGGGCCGTGGAGCTCGCGAAGGAGCTCGGCCCCGACGCCACGATCCTCGTCAACCTCTCCGGCCGGGGCGACAAGGACGTGCACACGGCCGCCGAGTACTTCGGCCTGATCGACGGTCCGGTCGTGCTCGAGGAAGGCGTCGAGGAGTGAGCAGCAGCATCGACGCGCTCTTCGAGCGCACGCGCGCCGAGGGGCGCGCCGCGCTCGTCGGCTACCTGCCCGCCGGCTTCCCGGACGTCGAGACGTCGGTCGCCGCGTTGACCGCCATGATCGAGGGCGGCTGCGACCTCGTCGAGATCGGTCTGCCGTACAGCGACCCGGTCATGGACGGCCCCACCATCCAGGAGGCCGCCGAGACGGCGCTGGCCAACGGGTTCCGCACCAGCCAGGCGTTCGACGTCGTGCGCGACGTGGCCGCCGCGGGCGCGCCCGTCGTGGTCATGACCTACTGGAACCCGGTCGAGCGCTACGGCGTCGACCGCTTCGCCGCCGACCTCGCCGAGGCCGGGGGAGCGGGTCTCATCACGCCCGACCTCATCCCCGACGAGGCCGAGGAGTGGGAGGAGGCGTCGCGCGCCCACGGGCTCGACCGCACCTACCTGGTCGCACCCTCCTCCACCGACCGCCGGCTCTCGATGACCGCCGACGCCGCGAGCGGGTTCATCTACGCCACCGCCGTCATGGGCGTCACGGGAGCCCGGCAGGAGACCAGCTCGCTGGCGCCCGAGCTCGTCGCGCGGCTGCGCGAGGTGACCGACAAGCCCGTCGGCGTCGGCCTGGGCGTCAGCAACGGCGCCCAGGCGCACGAGATCGCCCAGTACGCCGATGCCGTCATCGTCGGGTCCGCGTTCGTGCGCCGTCTGCTCGACGCGCCCGACCCGACCAGCGGCGTCGAGTCGGTCCGTGAGCTGGCCCAGGAGCTGCGCGAAGGAGTCGTCCGATGAGCCTGTCGAGCGCTGGCCTGGTCGCTTACATCCCCAGCCCCTCCACGGGTGTCTGGCACCTCGGGCCCTTCCCGCTGCGGGCCTACGCGATCGGCATCATCGTCGGTGCGCTGCTCGCCATCTGGATCGGCGAGCGTCGTTTCGTCGCGCGCGGCGGACGTGAGGGACTCATCAGCGACGTCGCCATCTGGGCGATCCCGTTCGGCATCGTCGGCGCGCGGATCTACCACGTCGCCACCGACCCCGAGCTGTACTTCGGCGAGGGACGACGCGCCATCGAGGCGCTCTACATCTGGAACGGCGGGCTCGGCATCTGGGGCGCCATCGCCGGCGGCGCCGTGGGCGCGTACATCGCGTGCCGTCGTCACGACGTCTCGTTCCTGGCCGTGGCCGACGCGCTCGCGCCGGGCCTGCTCGTCGCCCAGGCGGTGGGCCGGATCGGCAACTACTTCAACTCCGAGCTGTTCGGCCGCCCCACCGACCTGCCGTGGGCGCTCGAGATCGCCCCCCAGCACCGTCCGGCCGGGTACGAGCAGTTCGCGACGTTCCACCCCACGTTCCTCTACGAGCTGCTGTGGAACCTCGCCGCGGCAGCCCTGCTCGTCGTCCTCGACCGCCGGGTGAGATTCACGGGCGGTCGGGCGTTCGCGCTGTACGTCATGCTCTACACCGCAGGTCGGTTCTGGATCGAGCAGCTGCGCATCGACACCGCCAACCACGTCCTCGGCGTCCGGCTGAACGTGTTCACCGCGGTCATCGTGTTCCTGGCGGCCCTCGCGTACTTCCTGTGGAGCCGGCGTCGCGACCGTGCCGCGCAGGACGGCACGCCCGCCGACGAGGACGCCACCGCCTCCTGACCCGTCCGACGTCGGGCAGGCCAGCCTGCGCTGCGGTGACACGGGGACGATCGCGGCCTAGGTTCGTGCCGTGAGCACCCCTGAGCCGCTGCCCGACCCGGGCGCCGTC
>NZ_LUNF01000106.1:0-18321 GCF_001626145.1 Aeromicrobium sp. REDSEA-S32_B7 | reverse complement strand
CCTCTGGTCCACCTGGACCCAGCGAGCTGGTCGATGATGACGCTCCTCGACTACCTCATCGAGAACCCGCACAACCTGGGCGATCTCTGCCTTCGTGATCCACACGCAGCTCCGTCCCTTGTGCGTGCCTTGGTTCCCGACCCTGAGCTGCGACGCAGCCGAGGTGTAGTCGTGGCTGCGGTAGCAGTACTCTTGCTCGTCTGAGCCCCGTCGCCGGGGCTGGTCGTCGGGCCCGAGTGGTCAGGGACGCACGACGGGCAGGGTGCGGCGCAGCCAGGCGCGCGGCCGACACCAGGTTGATCTGCACCGTCAGCGCCCACACGTCGGCCTCGTCGACGGGCTCGAGGATCCCGAGGTCGAGCATCCACCGGGTCGTGACCTCGAAGGACTCACCCTTCAGGCGCACGAGCTCGGCGAGCCCCTCGGCCACGACCGGCTCGAACTGCGCCGTCGCGCGCAGGGCGGTCCAGAGGTCGGCCGAGCGGGCGTGCCCGTCGGCGAGGAAGGCGATCATCGCCTCCAGGCCCTCGTCGCGGTCGGTCATGGCCAGGATCTCCTGGGCGGTCGACGCGTCGAGCAGCGACTCCCAGTCGCCCGTGCCGGCATAGCGGGTGCGGAACGCCTCCAGCAGCAGGTAGGCCTTGCTGCCGACCGACACGACGGAGTCGACCGACACCCCGGCCTGGGCCGCGATGCTCGCCAGGGTCGTGCCCACGAAGCCCCGCTCGGCGAAGCCGGCCGCGGCAGCCTCGATCACCCGACGTCGGGTCTCGGCCGCCCGCTGCGCGCGCAGGGGCGAGGTGTAGCCCCGCTTCGCCGCATCGACGCTCATGCTCCGCAACCTACCCCCGTCGCGGAGCATGACGAAAGGCCGGCTCCACGACGGGAGCCGGCCTTCGGCCAGGTGCTCAGAACGGCTTGGCCTCGACGATCGAGACCGTCAGCGTCTTGCCGTTGGGCGCCTCGTAGGAGGCGTCGTCGCCCACCTTCTTGCCGAGGATGGCGGCGCCGAGCGGCGAGGTGGGGGAGTAGACGTCGAGGTCGACGGCGGAGTCGAGGCTGAGCAGCTCGCGCGAGCCGAGCAGGAAGCGCTCGACCTCGTCGTCACCGGCGAAGGTGACACCCACGACCATGCCGGCCTCGACGATGCCGTCGTCGGCCGGCTTCTCGCCGACCTCGGCGCGACGCAGCATGTCCTCGAGCTGCTGGATGCGGGCGTTGGCCTTGCCCTGCTCCTCGCGGGCGGCGTGGTAGCCGCCGTTCTCCTTGAGGTCGCCCTCGTCGCGTGCGGCCGCGATCTTCTCGGTGATGTCGGGCATGACGACCTCCTTGAGGTTCGCCAGCTCGCCCTTCAACCGGTCGTACGCCTCCTGGGTGACCCAGATGGTCTCGGTGCTGGACTGCGACATGATGCAACCTCCTGGCCGACATGCAGGTGAAAACAAGCGGAACCCCAGGCGTCGAGCCCGGGGTTGAACGACCACCCTAGCAGTCAGTCCAGGACTTGGCACGTCCTCACGACGGCGGTGACCGCCTCGCGCTCGGTGGTGATCGGCACCGTCACCCGGGTGCGCTCGCGGCGGCCCGCGGGGACGTCGACGGTCCGCTCGCCGACGACGGAGTGGTCGAGCGCCTGGGCGTAGAGCGTGCAGCGAGCGGCGACGGGGTCGGGCCGACGCACGTCGAGCGTGGCCACCACCCGGGTGGGCGACTCGACCGTGTACCCGTGGATCTCGCCGGAGACGGGGTCGGTGTCGAGTGCGACCCACGCCGCCCACGCGACGCCGATGAGCACACCGACGGCCGCGACCGTGGGCCACAGCCAGCGGCCGCGGGTGCGTCGGCCGTAGCGTGCGTCGAGGGTGCTCACCCCTCGATTGTTCCAGGCGCCCCCACGGCGTCGGGTGCCGCCGTCGTCGCTCGAACGACGGGCCCCGCGCCGCATCGTGCTCCGTCCGATGGAAGACTGGCCGGGTGACCGAGAAGCTGCGCCTCATGCACGTGCACGCGCACCCCGACGACGAGTCGAGCAAGGGTGCGGCGTCGACCGCCCGCTACGTCGCCGAAGGGATCGACGTGCACGTCGTCACCTGCACGGGTGGCGAGCGCGGCAGCATCTTGAACCCGCAGTTCAAGCACCCGGGCATCGAGGACAACCCCGAGCTCATCACGGAGATCCGCCGCGAGGAGATGGACCGCGCCCGCGAGATCCTCGGCGTGAAGCAGGACTGGCTCGGCTTCGTCGACTCGGGGTGGCCCGAGGGCGACCCGAAGCCGCCGCTGCCGGAGGGCTGCTTCGGCCTGGTCCCGGTCGAGGAGGCGGCGGTCCCGCTGGTGCGCCTGGTCCGCTCGTTCCGCCCGCACGTGCTCACGACGTACGACGAGAACGGCGGCTACCCCCACCCCGACCACATCAAGTGCCACGAGATCAGCGTGTTCGCCTACGAGAAGGCGGCCGACCCGACGTGGCACCCCGAGCTCGGCGAGGCCTGGCAGGTCAGCAAGCTGTACTACCACCTCGGCTGGAACTGGCAGAAGCTCACGGCCATCTCCGAGGCGCTCGAGCGGCACGGCCTGGAGAACCCGTACGCCGAGCGGATGAAGGACTGGGAGCGCAAGCCCGAGGACGAGGCCCGGCTCACCACGCGGGTCGAGTGCGCCGAGTACTTCCCGGTGCGCGACGCCGCCCTGCTCGCGCACGCCACGCAGATCGACCCGGACGGCTGGTTCTTCTCCGTCCCCAACGAGGTGCAGGCCGAGGCGTGGCCCACGGAGGACTACCAGCTCGTCGACTCCAAGGTCGAGACGACGGTGCCCGAGGACGACCTCTTCGCCGGACTGCGCTGACCTCCCCGGCGCCGCTGCCCCGTAGGATGGCGGCATGAACGAGCTCGTGACGTACCTGGTGACGGCCGAGCGGCCGCGTGGTCTCGACCCGAACATCGTGCGTCCCGGCTGGCTCGCCCTCGGGATCGTCGCCCTGCTCGCCGTGGCCGTGTTCTTCCTGGCCAAGTCGTTCGCGAAGCACACCAAGCGTGCGGCCCAGCCCTGGGAGGGCGACGCCGACGACGCGACGTCGACGACCTCCACCCGCACGTCAGCCGACGACGGCCCGGTCAGCCGCGACTGACGCGCGGCCGACCGGCGCGCGCGAGAGCGCGTGCGCCGGCGGCGATGACGACGAGGCACAGCCCGATCAGGGCCACGAACGGCAGGCTCGACTGGTCGGCCGTCACCGACCCTTGGTCCTCGTTCGCGAAGCTGACGACCGTGCCGACGGCCAGAGCGGTGGCGTAGGTGGCCGCGGTCGCGGCACCCACCACGACCCCCGCAGCGCGAGGCTGCCCGGTCGCGGCTGCTGCCACGACCCACGCGATCCCGGTCGTGACGCCCGCCGCCACGAGCACGCCGGCGAGGAAGACAGCGTGCTGCTCGACTTCGACGGTGTCCCGGAAGGCGTAGGCGAAGAAGAACGCCACGGGCAGCACGATGCCTCCGAGGGCCACGGACGCCGCCGCCGTGACCGCGGCCGTCGTCCAGACCTGGGTGGGTGTCATGGCCGAACCGTACCGGGACGACGCGGATCATCGACCGCTCACGGCGCTGGAGATCGAACGCTTCTGCGTTGGTGATGGGATCCCGTAGCAAACGCAGCATCCTCGACCCTCCCGCGTCGCCGCCCCTCACCCGCGTCGCGCGCGAGGTGGGCGCGTGCCTGGCAGGGTTGACGTGTGCCGAACCGACTCAGCGCCGCGACCAGCCCGTACCTGCTGCAGCACGCCGACAACCCCGTCGACTGGTGGGAGTGGGGGGAGGAGGCGCTCGCGCTCGCCGCGTCGCTCGACCGCCCGATCCTGCTGAGCGTCGGCTACGCCGCGTGCCACTGGTGCCACGTGATGGCGCACGAGTCGTTCGAGGACCCGGCGACGGCGCAGTTCATGAACGACCACTTCGTGAACGTGAAGGTCGACCGGGAGGAGCGGCCCGACGTCGACGCGGTCTACATGCGGGCGACGCAGGCCATGACCGGTCAGGGTGGCTGGCCCATGACCGTCGTGCTGGCGCCGTCGGGCGAGCCGTTCTTCGCCGGCACCTACTTCCCGCCGGAGCCGCGCCAGGGGCACCCGGCGTTCACGCAGGTGCTGCAGGCCCTGGCCGACGCGTGGGAGAACCGTCGCGACGAGGTGATGCAGGTGGGTGCCGACGTGCTCGCGCACCTGCGTGAGACCGTCGACGCGGGTGGCTCCGCCCTGGACGCCGAGGCGCTCGACGCCGCGCAGGCGGTGCTGTCGAGCCAGCACGACGACGAGGCAGGCGGCTACGCCGGCAGCCCCAAGTTCCCGCCGTCGATGGTGCTGGAGGCGTGCCTGCGCCACTGGTCGCGCACGGGCACCGAGCGCTCGCTGGAGATGGTGCGCACGACGTGCGAGGCGATGGCGCGCAGCGGCACCTACGACCAGCTCGGCGGCGGGTTCGCCCGCTACGGCGTCGACCGGTACTGGCAGGTGCCGCACTTCGAGAAGATGCTCTACGACAACGCTCAGCTGCTGCGGGTCTACCTCCACTGGTGGCGCGCCGAGCTGGCCTCCGGCGACGAGCGACGTCAGGCGTTCGCGCGGCGGGTGGCCGCCGAGACCGCCGACTTCCTGCTCGCCGAGCTGGGCACGCCCGAGGGCGGCTTCGCCTCTGCGCTCGACGCCGACAGCGCCGACCCGAGCGGCGCGGTCCACGAGGGCGCGTACTACGCCTGGAACCCGAACCAGCTGATGCGGCTGCTCGGCGCCTCCGACGGCGCCTGGACGGCGCGGCTCCTCGGCGTCACGGGCGCGGGGACGTTCGAGCGCGGCTTCTCGACCCTGCAGCTGCTGGAGGACCCCGACGACCCGGACCGGTGGACGACGATCCGGGCGCGGCTGCTCGACGCGCGCTCCCAGCGGACCCGACCGGCGCGCGACGACAAGGTCGTGGCCGCGTGGAACGGCCTGGCCGTGATCGCCCTCGCCGAGGCGGGCGTGCTGCTGGAGGACGAGCGGTACACCGAGGCAGCCGTGCGGGCCGCGACCCTGCTGGCCGACGTGCACCTGCGCGACGGCGGGCACGTCCTGCGCGCGTCGCGCGACGGGGTCGCCGGTGAGCACGCCGGGGTCCTCGAGGACCACGCGACCGTCGCGGAGGCGTTCGTGGCGACTCTGGGTGTCACGGGCGACGCGGTCTGGCTGGAGCGGGCGCAGGTCGTGCTCGACCGCGTGCTCGACCACTTCGACGCCCCCGACGGCGGCTTCTTCGACACCGCCGACGACGCCTCCGACCTCGTCGTGCGGCCGCAGGACGCCTCCGACAACGCCTACCCGTCCGGCACGTCGGCCGCGGCGCATGCCTTCGTCGCGCTGGCCGCCGTCACGGGCGAGCCGCGTTACCGCGAGGCCGCCGAGCGCGCGGTGCGCGCTGCGGCGCAGCTGGGGGCGAAGGTGCCCCGGTTCGCGGGCTGGACGCTGGCCGCGGCAGAGGCCCTGCTGGCGGGCCCGGACGAGATCGCCGTGGTCGGACCCGACGCCGGGGAGCGCGAGGTCGTGCACCGGGCCGCGCTGCTGCGCACGTCGCCGGCCGTGGTCGTGGCCGCGGAGACGGCGACGCCTGCCGTGCCGCTGCTCGCGGAGAGGGTCGCGGTCGACGGTCGGGCCACCGCCTACGTGTGCCGCGACCACGTGTGCGCGCTGCCCGTCACCGACCCGGCGGCGCTGCTGCCGTAGTGGCTGCGGCGGTCCGCGTCAACCCTTCTTCAGGTTCCGTGAACGACGCTACCGGTGGTCGGCGCCCACCCGTACGGTCGAGGCACGAGACGGATACGTAGCGCGGCCCGCACGGGCCACGCCGCGTCCTTGAGCTCCGGCGTCGGCCTGCCCCACCCCCGAGGGGCCCGGCGTCGGACCTGTGCCTCGAACCTCGGTGTTGAGGTGCTCCAGGGGAGTGGCACGGGCACGGGGCCGTCGGCGACGCCCTGCCGAGCGTCGCCGACGGTGCCCGCTGACGGACGATCAGGCGGGGCCCACGTCGGTGACGGTCACGACGGCCTCGCCGGCCGCGTCGCTGGCGTCGAGGTCGACCTCAGCGGAGATGCCCCAGTCGCGGTGACCCTCGGGGTCGTCGAACGTCTGCCGCACCCGCCAGCGCCGTCCGTCCGGCCCGTGCGCGACGGTGATGTCGAGGAGCTTCGGGCCCCGCGCCTCGGGCCCGGTGCCGAGGTGGTCGTACTCGGCCCGGTAGGCGGTGAGCGCCTCGCGCCACGCGTCGGCGTCCCACCCGGCCTCGCCATCGAGGTCGCCGAGCGCGTCCCAGCGGCCGAGCGCCGCGAGCTCCACCCTCCGGAACAGCGCGTTGCGCACCAGCACCCGGAACGCGCGCTCGTTCGCCGTGACAGGACGGATCGTCTGCTCGCCGTCGGCCACCGCGTGCGCGCGGTCGAGGCTCTCGGGGTCGGCGGGGTTCACCAACGCCTCCCACTCGTCGAGCAGGCTCGAGTCGGTCTGGCGCACCAGCTCGCCGAGCCAGGCCGTCAGGTCGGTCAGCTCCTCCGTGCGCGCCGCCGCGGGGACCGTCCGCTCGAGCGCCTTGTACGCGTCGGACAGGTAGCGCAGCACCATGCCCTCCGACCGCGCGAGACCGTAGTCGGACACCAACTCGGAGAACGTCATGGCGCGCTCGGCCATCTCGCGCACGACCGACTTCGGTCGCAGCGGGTGGTCGGCCACCCACGGGTGACCCTGGCGGTAGGTCTCGTACGCCGCCTCCAGCAGGTCCTGCAGCGGCTTCGGGTGCTCGACCTCCTCGAGCAGCTCCATCCGTTCGTCGTACTCGACGCCGTCGGCCTTCATCTGCGCCACGGCCTCGCCCCGCGCCCGGTGCACCTGGGCGGCGATGATCGGGCGCGGGTCCTCCAACGTCGCCTCGATGACCGACACCACGTCGAGCGCGTACTCGGGCGACTCGACGTCGAGCAGCTCGAGCGTGGCCACCGCGAACGGCGAGAGGGGCTGGTTGAGCGCGAAGTCGCGCTGCAGGTCGACGGTGAGGCGCAGCGTGCGTCCCTGGTCGTCCGGAGCGTCGGTGCCTTCTGCCGCCCCGGGCCCGGCACCCCCGCCGATCCGCTCGACGACCCCGCCGGCCACCAGCGCCTCCACGATCTCGCGCACCCGACCCTGCAGCCGCTCGACCTCGTCGGGGCGCACCACGCTCTCCTCGATGAGGTGGTCGAGCGCAGCGACCGCGTCGCCCGGACGCTGCACGACGTCGAGCACCATCGCGTGGGTGATCTGCATGCGTGGGACGAGGGGCTCGGGCGTGCCGTTCACGAGCTTGTCGAACGTGGCCTCGTTCCACGACACGTGCCCCTCGGGCGCCTTCTTGCGCTGCACCTTGCGCAGCTTCTTCGGGTCGTCGCCGGCCTTCGCGATGGCCTTCGCGTTCTCGATGTCGTGCTCGGGCGCGAGCACCACCACGTGGCCGACGGTGTCGTACCCGGCGCGCCCGGCCCGGCCCGCGATCTGCGCGAACTCCCGCACCTGCAGCTGCCGCTGGCGTCGACCGTCGTACTTCGTCAGCCCGCTGAACAGCACCGTGCGGATCGGCACGTTGATGCCGACGCCGAGCGTGTCCGTGCCGCACACGACCTTGAGCAGACCCTGCTGCGCGAGCCGCTCCACCAGGCGTCGGTAGCGCGGCAGCATGCCCGCGTGGTGCACGCCGATACCCATGCGCACCAGGCGCGACAGGGTCTTCCCGAACGCCGACGTGAAGCGGAAGCTGCCGATCGCCTCGGCGATCTCGTCGCGCTCCGCCCGCGTCGCGAGGGCGACGCTGCTGAGCGCCTGCGCACGCTCCAGCGCCGACGCCTGCGTGAAGTGCACGATGTAGACGGGCGCCTGTCCGGTCTGCACGAGCTCGGTCACGACGTCCTGCACCGGCGAGACCACGTACTCGTTCACCAGGGGGACGGGCCGTTCTGACGACGCCACGAGCGCGGTGTCGCGACCGGTGCGGCGGGTGAGGTCCTCGCGCAACGCGGTGGTGTCGCCGAGCGTCGCCGACATCAGCAGCGCCTGCGCCCGCGGCAGCTCCACGAGCGGCACCTGCCAGGCCCATCCGCGGTCGGGGTCGGCGTAGAAGTGGAACTCGTCCATCACCACCAAGCCGACGTCGGCGGCGGCACCCTCGCGCAGCGCCAGGTTCGCCAGCACCTCCGCCGTCGCCACGACCACGGGCGCATCGGCGTTGACGGAGGCGTCGCCCGTGAGCATGCCGACGTCGTCGGCGCCGAACACCTCGCAGAGGTCGAAGAACTTCTCGCTCACCAGCGCCTTGATCGGAGCCGTGTACACGGCGCACTCGCCACGGGCGAGGGCGCCCGCGATCGCCGCCGTCGCCACCAGGCTCTTGCCGGAGCCCGTCGGCGTGGCGAGCACGACGTTCGAGCCCGACAGCAGCTCGAGGACCGCTTCCTCCTGCGCCGGGTACATGCTCATCCCGCGCGAGTCGACCCACGCCTCGACGGCGTCGAACACGTCGTCGGGGGTGGCGGCGTCCGGGACGTGGAGCGCGGGGCTCACCGCTGCTGGTAGGCGAGCAGGCTCACGCCGATGTAGTGCACGATGAACGCGGCGATCGTGAGCGTGTGGAACACCTCGTGGAAGCCGTACCAGCGCGGGAACGGGTCGGGCCACTTGAAGCCGTAGACCAGCGCGCCCAGCGTGTACAGACCGCCGCCGACGATCATGAGGACCAGCACCGCGGTCGAGGCCTGGTCGACGAACTCACCCCAGTACAGCACCGCGGCCCAGCCGAGCAGCACGTACAGCGGCACATAGATCCAGCGCGGCGCGCCCACCCAGAACACGCGGAACGCGACGCCGAGCAGCGCCCCGCCCCACACGAGCGACAGCATGATCACGGCCTGCTCCGTGTTGAGCAGCAGCAGGCTGAACGGTGTGTACGAGCCGGCGATGAGCAGGAAGATGTTCGCGTGGTCGATGCGCTTCCACACGATGCGAGCCTCGTCGGACCAGGTGCGCGTGTGGTACAGCGCCGAGCAGCCGAACAGCAGCAGTGCGCTCACCATGAAGATCGCGACGCCGGCCCGCACGAGCGTGTCGTCGGCGATCACCATCATCACGAGGAAGGAGATGAAGGCGAGGGGTGCGGTCCCCGCGTGGAGCCAGCCGCGCAGCCTCGGCTTGATCTCCTCCAGGTTGTCCCGGATGCGGTCGGACACCTCGTCGGTCGTGGCTTCGAGATCGGTCCGTGGCATAGGGGGAAGAGTAGCCCCTCGGCCTGAGCATCCGATGTGATGAGATGAGGTCCATGGGTCTGAGCCAGGTCGCCTACGGTGCGTACGAGCGGCGGCTCCTCAGACGCCTCGATCCCGATCGCCTGCCACGCCACGTCGGCGCGATCGTCGACGGCAACCGACGCTGGGCGAAGGACGCCCGCATGGGCCTCGACCAGGGCTACCGGGCGGGTGCGGCGAAGGTCGATGAGTTCCTCGACTGGTGCCACGAGCTGGGCGTCGGGACGGTCACGTTCTGGGTGCTGTCGACCGACAACCTGCAACGCCCCGAGGCGGAGCTGGCGAGCATCCTCGACGCGGTCGAGGACCTCGTCGGACGGCTCGCCGAGGACGGACGCTGGCACGTGCGGCTCATCGGCAACCTCCAGCTGCTGCCCGCCGACTCCTCCGCGCGTCTGCAGCGCGCCGCCGCGGCGTCGCCGTCGGGCGAGGGCCTGATGCACGTCAACGTGTGCGTCGGCTACGGCGGACGGCAGGAGCTGACCGACGCCATGCGTGCCCTCCTGCTCGCGGAGGCGGCCAAGGGTCGCACGCTGGAGGAGGTCGCGGCGACGCTCGAGGTCGACCACATCGCCGACCACCTGTACACGAAGGGCCAGCCCGACCCCGACCTCGTCATCCGCACGTCGGGCGAGCAGCGGCTGTCGGGCTTCCTGCTGTGGCAGAGCGTGCACAGCGAGTTCTACTTCTCCGATGTCCTCTGGCCCGCCTTCCGCCGCGTCGACCTCCTCCGCGCGATGCGCTCCTACGCCGCCCGCGAGCGCCGCTTCGGCACCTGAGCTGTCGCTGGTCGAGTAGTCGACGTCGCGACGAAGGAGCTGGCGGCGGCGTATCGAGACCACTCCAAGCGGGCGCTGGGGGTTGGTCCGCGCTGGGCTGTTGCCGGGTGGTCTCGATACGCAGCGACGTGCTCGCTGGCGCTCGCCGTCGCCGCTACTCGACCAGCGGACCCCACCGCTGGTCGAGTGCCTCCACGAGCGCCAGCGAGGGGAGGTGTATCGAGACCACTCTGGGCTGTCGCTGGGGGTTGGTTCGCGCTGGGCTGTTGCCGGGTGGTCTCGATACGCAGCGACGAGCTCGCTGGCGCTCGCCGTCGCCGCTACTCGACCAGCGGTGGGTGTCGCTGGTCGAGTGCCTCCACGAGCGCCAGCGAGTGGAGGTGTATCGAGACCACTCCCAGCCGTCGCTGGGGGTCGGCCCGCGCTGGGCTGTTGCCGGGTGGTCTCGATACGTCCGAGCCTCGCAAGCTCGCTCGGACTACTCGACCAGCGGACGCCACCGCTGGTCGAGTGCCTCCACGAGCGCCAGCGAGGGGAGGTGTATCGAGACCACTCTGGGCTGTCGCTGGGGGGTTGGTTCGCGCTGGGCCGTTGCGGGGTGGTCTCGATACGCGGCCGCGGCGCTCGTTCCTCACGCGTGGCCGCTACTCGACCAGCGGAATCTTGCGCTGGTCGTGTCGGCGCCGTCCGGGCGTATCGAGACCACTCCACGCCGACGCTGGGGGCTGGGCCCGCGCTGGCGGGATGCGCGGAGTGGTGGGTGCGCAGAGTTCATCTCGGCGTTACATGACGCGCAGCGTGTCGCCGCGCCCGGGCACGGGGGCGGACGTACGTTGCGAGGGTGTTGATGCTCGCCCCGGAGCCCAGCCGCCCCACACCCACCGAGTAGGGAAGGGCCGGCGCAGGGGCGCGCGGGTTCTTCGCAGGGAGTCAGACATGACTGTCAAGCAGCCCGTCAGCGCCGCCGCCACCTCCGCCGAGGCGGTCCGCACCTACGTCCTCGACACCAGCGTCCTGCTGGCCGACCCAGGGGCGGTGCATCGCTTCCACGAGCACGAGGTCGTCATCCCGGTCGTCGTCATCACCGAGCTCGAGGGCAAGCGCCACCACCCCGAGCTCGGCTACTTCGCCCGCACGGCACTGCGCTTCCTCGACGACCTGCGCGTCCAGCACGGCATGCTCGACGTCCCCCTGCCCATCGGCACGGAGGGCGGCACGATCCGCGTCGAGCTGAACCACACCAACCCCGAGGCCCTGCCCGCCGGCTTCCGCCTCGGCGACAACGACACGCGCATCCTCGCCGTCGCGAAGAACCTCGCCGACGAGGGGCGCCACGTCACGCTCGTCTCCAAGGACCTGCCGATGCGGGTCAAGGCGTCGGCGGTCGGCCTGTCGGCGGAGGAGTACCGCGCCGAGCTGGCCCTCGAGTCCGGCTGGACCGGCATGCGCGAGCTCGAGGTCGACTCCGCCGACCTCGACGCGCTGTACGAGGAGGGCAGCCTCGACGTCGCCCTCCTGGACGACGAGACCGCGCGCGACCTCCCGTGCCACACGGGGTTGGTGCTGCTGTCGGACAAGGGCAGCGGGCTCGGCCGGATCACGCCCGACAAGCGGGTGCAGCTGGTCCGCGGCGACCGCGACGCGTTCGGCCTGCACGGCCGCTCGGCCGAGCAGCGCGTCGCGCTCGACCTGCTCCTCGACCCCGAGGTCGGGATCGTGTCGCTCGGTGGCCGCGCCGGCACCGGCAAGTCGGCGCTCGCGATCTGCGCGGGCCTCGAGGCGGTCATGGAGCGCCGTCAGCACAAGAAGGTCGTCGTGTTCCGTCCGCTGTATGCGGTCGGCGGGCAGGAGCTCGGCTACCTGCCGGGCAGCTCCGACGAGAAGATGGGGCCCTGGGCGCAGGCCGTGTTCGACACCCTCGGCGCCGTCGCGTCGCCGCACGTCGTCGACGAGATTCTCGACCGCGGGATGCTCGAGGTCCTGCCGCTGACCCACATCCGGGGTCGGTCGCTGCACGACGCGTACGTCATCGTCGACGAGGCGCAGTCGCTGGAGCGCAACGTGCTCCTCACGGTGCTCTCGCGCATCGGCGCGAACTCCAAGGTGGTCCTGACCCACGACGTCGCGCAGCGCGACAACCTGCGCGTCGGACGCCACGACGGCGTCGTCGCGGTGGTCGAGAAGCTCAAGGGCCACCCGCTGTTCGCGCACGTCACCCTCACCCGGTCCGAGCGGTCGCCTGTCGCCGCGCTCGTCACCGAGATGCTGGAGGACATCGGCATCTGACGCCCTCCTGGAGGCGGATGCGGACACCGCGTGCCGGACGTCGCAACGACGTCCGGCACGCGGTCTGCTGTGGCAGAGTGACCCCGTGACCAGGAGGGGCGTGTCCGCGGCGTTCGTCGCTGCCTCCATGCTGCTCGCGGCCGCCTGCGGCGGCTCACCCGACGAGGACGCCGTCGACGACGTGCCCGTGCTGCACTGGTACGTGGGCCCCGAGCGCGCCGACGTCGACGCGCTCGCGCAGACCTGCAGCGAGGGCTCCGGCGGCGACTACCGCATCGAGGTCGAGCGGCTGCCCGACGACGTCGAGGAGCGGCACGCGACGCTGATGCGCCGGCTGCTCGCGAAGGACGACTCGATCGACCTGTTCAGCATGGACACCGCGTGGAGCGCGGAGATGGCGGCCGCGCAGGTGCTCGCGCCCGTCCCGGAGGACCTCAAGACCCCGTTCGCGCAGGACGTCGCACCGGCCGCGCTGCGCTCGGTGACGGTCGACGGGCTGGTCGTCGCCGCGCCCTGGACCTTCGACCCGTGGCTGCTGTGGTGGCGGGGCAACACGGCCGAACGGGCCGGGCTCGACACGACCAAGCCGGTCTCGTGGGACGACCTGCTGACGGGTGCCGAGCGCACCGGTCGCCAGGTGCTCGTCGACGACCCCGACGGCGAGGGCCTCGCGGCGTGGGTGGACGCGCTCGTCGCCGGCGCCGGTGGCACGCTGCTGAAGGGCGCCGGACGCAGTCCTGAGGTGGGTCTGGACTCCGCGGCCGGCCGCACGGCCGCCCGCATCGTGAGCCGGCTGGGCCGGTCCGGTCTCGGCGCCGATCCGTCGGTCGACGCCGCTGAGGGGCTCGCGCGCCGCGGGGGGTTCGTGCTCGCGCCCAGCTCGTTCGTCTCCGACCCTGCCGTCGCACCCGTGGCCAGCGACCTGCAGTGGGCGGCGTTCCCCGAGGTCGACGGCACGCCGGCCGCGCCCAGCACGGGGGTCGCGCTCGCCGTGCCGTTGTTCGCGCCCGACACGTCGCTGTCGTACGAGGCGATCTCGTGCCTGACCTCCGACGACCTCCTCGCCTCGGTCATGACCGGCTCGGGGCACAGCGCGGCGCGTGTGAGCACCTACGACCTCGATGCCGTGAAGGCCGGGTATCCGCTCGCCGACGTCACCCGTCCGGCCGTCGACACCGCGGTCACGCTGCCGTCCACCCCGTACTGGATGCAGGCGCGGGCGGCGCTCGTGAAGACGTGGACGCCGATCTCCTCGGTCGGGTCGGCCACCCCGCGCCGTTCCCAGGCGGCGGTCCGCGACGCCGTCGCCGGGAGGCTGCCGTGAGCACCGAGCAGCCCGTCCAGCCCCAGCAGCCGGAGCCGGCCGACGTGGTCGAGACGTCGACGGCCGTGACCGCGGAGCCTCCTGCTCTGGACCTCCCTGCGGCGCTCGTCGAGCACCGTCGGCGACGACACGTTCGTGGGGCTCGACAACCTGACCGGGCTGCTCGGCGACCGCTCCTGGTGGCTCGCCGTGTCGGTGACGCTGCTGCTCGTCGTCGTGGCCGTCGGCGTGCAGCTCGTGCTCGCCTCCGTCGTGGCCGCGAGCATCCGTCGGCTGCGCCTGCCGCTGGCCGTGGTGTCGGTGCTGCTGCTCGCACCGTTCGCGCTGCTGCCCGTCGTGACGGCCTCGGTGTGGCGCGACGCCGTCACCTCGGGCGTCGGTCCCGCCTGGTTCGGCTACGACGGCGGGTCGAGCGCCGCGGCGGCGTTCGCCGTGGTGGCGGCCGAGGTCTGGCGCGGCACGGGTGTGACGGCAGTGATCCTGCTCGTCGGACTCACGCGCGTCGACCGTCGGCTCATCGACTCGGCCGTGGCCGACGGCGCCACCTCGTGGCAGCGGCTCCTGCGCGTCACGTGGCCCGCCGCCGCGCCGGCCGTGGCGGTGGCCGTCCTCTACCGCGCGACGGACGCGCTCCGCGCGCTGGAGGGTCCGCTGCTCGCGGCGCCCTCCGGCGGGGTGCGCACCGTGCCCGTGCTGACGTGGGAGACGACCTTCGAGAGCTTCGAGCGAGGTCTCGGAGCAGCCTCCGGCGTCCTGCTGCTGGTGCTGACGGGCCTGGTCGCAGCCGTCCTCGTCGCCGTCCTGCGACCCGGGAGGCGTGCGTGAACCCCACCGTCCGCTCCCGGCTGTGGGCCGCCGGCACCGCGTTCGTCGTCGGCTTCGTGCTCGCCAACGTCGGCGTCCTCGTCGTCACGGGCGCCGACCGCTGGCTCTGGGTCGCCGTCGCGGCCGTCCTCATGGGCACGGGCGCCGTCGGCGTGCTCGTCGCCGACACCCGCCGTCGGCTGTCGCTGTGGGCGGTGCTCGGTCTCGAGCTGGCCGTGGTGGGCACCGTCGCGCCCTTGTGGTGGACCGCAGCCGTCGCCCTCACCCCGTCGGGCACGGCGGCGACGTCGATGCTCCCGTCGAGCCCGCGCTGGTCCGTCCTCGGCGACGCGCTGCGGCGCGACGACGTGCGCGAGGCCGCGCTCACCAGCGTCGTCGTCGCCACCGCGGCCACCGTCGTCGCGATGCTCGTCGCCGTCCCGGCGGCCTACGCGCTGGCGCGTCGTCGGGTGCGCGGGAGTCGGGCCGTCCCCGTCGTCGTGGTGGGGGTCCTGCTGCTGCCGCTCGTCGCCTTCGCCGGACCGTGGTCGGACACGGCCGACGCCCTCGGCCTGCTCGGCTCCCGCTGGGCGGTCGCGCCGGTCCTGCTTCTCGTCGCCGTCCCGCTGGCCGTCTTCCTCAGCATCCCCGTCCTGCGCGACGCCCCGTGGTCGCTGCGCGACTCGATCCGCAGCGACGGCGCCGACCGCCGGCAGGAGCTGCGCGCGTTCGCCGTGCCGGTGCTGCTGCCCGACCTGCTCGTCGTCGCCGCCCTCGTGTGGGTGCTGTCGGCCCAGGACGTGGTGCTCGGCGCCGCCCTGGGACCCACGCCAGACGCCCGCACGCTGCCCGCCACCCTGCTCCTCGGGCAGGTGCCGCCCGCGCAGGCCGCGGCGGTCGGGCTGCTGTGGCTGCTGCCCGTCATCGTCCTCCTCGCGGTCGCGCCCCGCCGCGTCCGCCGCCTGATCGGAAGGGACCACCCATGACCTCGATGGAGCTGAGGGGCGTGCGCCTGGACGCCCTCGACGGCACGCCGCTGCTCGACGGGCTCGACCTCGTGGTGCCCGACGGCAGCACGACCGCGCTCTGCGGCCCGGCCGGCGCCGGCAAGTCGGCCGTGCTTCGCGTGCTCGTGGGCCTGGAGGAGCAGACCGAGGGCGACGTGCTGCTCGACGACATCGTCGTGAACGCGGTAGGCCCCCGCGACCGTGACCTCGCGCTCGTGCTCCAGGACTACGTGCTCCACCCCCACCTCGACGTCCACGACAACCTGGCCTTCGCGACCCGGCTGCGCCGCGGGCACGACAAGGTGGCGCTCGCGGAACGGATCGACGAGGTCGCCGCCTTCCTCGCCCTCGACTCGCTCCTCGACGCCAAGCCCGCCGAGCTCGAGCCGGCCCAGCGTCAGCGCGTCGCCATCGGCCGTGGGCTCGTGCGCGACGCCCTGGGCTACCTGTTCGACGACCCGTTCAGCGCGCAGGCCGACCGGGTCCGCACGCACGTCCGGTCGGTCACCCTGCAGTGGCAGCGCGACGAGGGTCGGACGTCGCTGTTCACCACGTCGCGCCCCGACGAGGCGCTCACCCTCGCCGACCGCGTGGCCGTCATGCACCGCGGCGTCGTGCACCAGACGGGGACGCCCGACGAGGTCTACGCCGACCCCGCCGACCTCTTCGTCGCCGCCTTCCTCGGGCAGCCCGCGATGAACCTGCTGCCGGCCACGGTCGAGGACGGCCGTCTCGTGACGCCGGTCCTGACCATCCCGCTCGACGCCGCGGCGCGGGACGCCCTCGGCGATCGCAGCCACGTCGTCGTGGGGGTGCGCCCCGAGCACTGCGAGGAGGCGGCACCCGTTGCCGACCCGGCCCCGACCGACGCCCCCCTGACCGCCGGCGCGATCGCGGCCCAGGCCGAGGCCGAGACCAAGGTCGAGGTCGTCGGCGAGGTCGACGACGTCGAGTGGCGCGGCGGCACGCAGCTCGTCTACGTCGGGTACGACCTCGACGACGACGTCCAGGCCATGCTCGAGGACGTCGAGGACGAGCTCGACTTCGACCTCTTCCAGAACTTCTTCGTCGCCGAGCTGCCGGCCGCCGACCGCCGCCGGGCGGGCGACACGGTCCGGCTGGCCGTGCCGCGCTCGCAGGTGCTGGTGTTCGACGTCGCGACCGGCGCGCGCCTGCGCGGGTCGTGAGCGCGCGCCTCGGGACCGTCGCACGGTCCCTGCCGTTCCTCTGGGCCCTGCTGTGCACGGCCGCCTACACGACGCTGTCGCTGCTGCGGTTCCGCCGCTTCGACCCCACCTCCTGGGACAACGCGATCTTCGAGCAGGCGATCCGCGGCTACGCGCACCTCGGACTGCCGATCGTCGACATCAAGGGCCCGGGCTTCAACATCCTCGGCGACCACTTCTCGCCGATCACGGCGCTCGTGGCGCCGTTCTACCGGCTGTGGCCGTCGGCCCAGACCCTGCTCGTCGCGCAGGCCGTGCTGATCGGGGTGTCGGTGCTGGTCGTCAGCCGGCTGGCGGTGCGGCACGCCGGTCCGTGGGCGGGCGCGATGCTCGCCGTCGCCTACGGCATCTCCTTCGGCATCTCCGCGGCCGTGCAGTCGGACTTCCACGAGGTCGCGTTCGGCGCCCCGCTGCTCGCGCTGGCAGGCTCGGCGTACCTCGACCGCCGCTGGAACGCCGTCGTGGGCTGGTCGCTGCCGCTCCTGCTCGTCAAGGAGGACATGGGCGCGACGGTGCTCGTCATCGGGCTCGTGCTCATGCTCGCCGGCGAGCGTCGTCGTGGCACGCTGCTCGCAGCGGCCGGCGTGGTGGGCGCGGCGCTCGTCGTGCTCGTCGTGCTGCCGTCGGTGAACCCCGGCGGCGTCTACGACTACGCGTCCAGCGTCGGGGGCGACCGCGGCGTGGTCGCGACCCTGCTCGACGAGCCGGGTCGCAAGGCCCTCACGGTGCTGGTGACGCTCGCGGTGACCGGTCTCGCGGCGCTCGGGTCGCCCTGGGTGCTGCTCGTGCTGCCGACGTTCGCGTGGCGCTTCGTCGGCGACAACCCGTACTACTGGGGCACCGACTGGCACTACTCGCTGCTGCTCATGCCGATCGTGTTCGTCGCGGCCGTCGACACCATGCGGCGCTACCCGCCCGTGCGGTGGACGGCGGTGCCCGCGCTCGTCGTGTCGCTCGCGCTGCTGCCGTCGACGCCGCTGTGGGCGCTGACCCGGGGGGAGACGTACGAGGTGCCCGACCGCGCGGCGGTCGCCCAGCGCGTGGTCGACATGGTGCCCGACGGCGCGTCGGTCGTGACCGACATCGGCGTCATCACGCACCTCGCCACGGACCACGACGTCTACTGGCTCGGCACGGTCGGCACCGCCCCGCTCCCCGACGGCGAGCCGGAGTACGTCCTGCTCGACCAGTGGGCCGGCGTCGGCTCGCCCCCGGACGCCCGCACCTGGGCCGAGCAGACCTTCGGCGGCACCTGGGTGACCGTCTGGGACGCCGACGGCTACCAGCTCGCCCGCCGCGCCTGAACGCGGTGCCGCTGGGATTGGCCTGCGCTGAGCCGTTGCCGGGTGGCCTCGATACGTCAGGACTTCGCAAGCTCGTCCTGACTACTCGACCAGCGGCGGGTTCCGCTGGTCGAATAGCGCGGAGCCGCGAGGTACGAGCGTGCTCCGGGCGTATCGAGACCACTCTGGGCTGTCGCTGGGGGTTGGGTCGCGCTGAGCCGTTGCCGGGTGGTCTCGATACGTCAGGACTTCGCAAGCTCGTCCTGACTACT
>NZ_LUNF01000105.1:0-10049 GCF_001626145.1 Aeromicrobium sp. REDSEA-S32_B7 | reverse complement strand
GACGACGTCGTGGCGCACCAGCAGCTCCCACGCGTCGACGTCGGTGCCCCACAGCCGGGCCGCCTGCGCCAGCGCCGCCGCGTCGGAGAGACCGGCGCCCGCCAGGGCGGTCACCTGCACCAGGTCGCGTCCCGGTGGGGCGTAGCCGGGCGCGGCGGCCGACACGACGGCCGTGTTCACCACGGGGCCGCGGTCGCCGTCGACCAGCAGCAGCCGGTCCCGGGGCATGCCGGTGGGGGTGCTGAACCACCAGGTGACCAGCCCGCCGACCGGCGGGGCCACGGACACCGCGCCCAGGCCGACCGCGTCCTGCACGTCGGTCGCGACGACGACGGCGCGGGCCCGGAGCGACCCCGACCCCGTGCGGACGGTGACGCCCTCGGCGCCACGGTCGACGCCGAGCACCCGGACGCCCGTCTCGGCCGGACGACGCAGGCCGCCCGCGAGCCGGGCGGGCAGGGCTCTCATGCCGTCGCCGGGCACCGCCGGTGTGCCGAGCAGGAACCAGCGGACCAGCAGGCGTGCGTACCGGGCCGACGTGGCCCCGGTGTCGTCGGCCAGGACGCCGGCCAGGAACGGCTCCAGCACCTGCCGGCGCAGCGGGCCGCGGACACCGGCCGCGTCGAGCGACGCCGCCACCGTGTCGTCGGCCCGCCGCAGGACGTGCCCCTCGCCGCCCAGGATCGGTGCCGCCCACCGGGCCAGGGCCGCCAGCTCACGGGGGCGCAGCAGACCGCTGCGCAGGGTGGGTGCGAGCAGACGCGGCTCGCGGCGCGGGTCGCCGAGGGTCGCCACGGAGCCACCACGACGGACCCGCACCCCGGCCGCGAACGGCTGCAGGTCGAGCGCGTCGAGGTCGACCAGGTCGCGCAGCGCCGGGTACGCCGGGTTGAGCAGCTGGAAGCCGACGTCGCAGAGGTGGCCGTCGACCACGTCGGTGGCCACGCGCCCGCCCACCACGTCCGAGGCCTCCAGCAGTCGGGCGTCCACGCCACGCCGCTGCAGCGTCGTCGCGCAGGCCAGCCCCGCGAGTCCTGCTCCGACGATCACCACGTCCACCCGTTCCGCCATGGGTCCACGATCCCATCGTGTCCGCGATCCGGCACGGTGCGGCGAGGCTGCCGACGGCGGGCGGAAGCACGCCGACGCCGCCGCGGACGCCTCGGGTTGCAGGCCGGGCGACGGGTCCTCAGGAGGTCCGGTCGTCCGATGGATGAGCGGCGCAACCGATCGATCGGGCCCTCCGGGAGTGACCGGCGGGTAGGTTATGGTGAGCGGCACCACATTCCCCCGGAACGTCGTGTGAGGACACCCATGCCGCAGACCGCAACGCCCGAGCAGCTCAAGATCGTCGAGGACCGCGCGCCGAACGTGGCGACGATGTTCTACGACCGTGTCGCTGCCTCGCCGAACCGGGAGGCGTACCGCTTCCCCGACGAGAACGAGACCTGGCACTCGCTCACCTGGGCGCAGACCGGCGAGCAGGTCGACCGCATCGCCGCCGGCCTCGTCGCGCTCGGCGTGCAGCCGGAGGAGCGCGTCGCCATCGTGTCCGGCACCCGCTACGAGTGGATCTTCGCCGACCTCGGCGTCAACGCCGCCGGTGCCGCCACGACGACCGTCTACCCGACCACGACGGTCGACGACGAGAAGTACATCCTCACCGACTCCGCCAGCCGCGTCGTCTTCGCCGAGGACGACGAGCAGGTCAAGAAGCTGCTCGAGATCCGCTCCGAGCTGCCCGACGTCGTCAAGGTCGTCACGTTCGCCAGCACCCTCACCGACGGCGACTGGATCATCTCCCTCGACGACCTCGAGGCCCTGGGCTCGGAGCACCTGGCCTCGAACCCCACCGCCGTGACGGACCGCGTCGCCGCCATCAGCCGCGACGACCTTGCGACCCTCATCTACACCTCCGGCACCACGGGCCGCCCGAAGGGCGTCCGCCTCGCCCACGACGGGTGGACCTACGAGGGTGCGGCCATCGCCGCCGGCGGCTTCCTGACGCCCGACGACCTCGAGTTCCGCTGGCTGCCGATGGCGCACTCCTTCGGCAAGGTGCTGCTCACGACGCAACTGCAGATCGGCTTCGCCGCCGCGATCGACGGTCGCGTGCCGAAGATCGTCGAGAACCTCGCCATCGTGAAGCCGACCTTCATGGGCGCGGCGCCGCGCATCTTCGAGAAGGCCTACGGCCGCATCATCAACATGACCGAGGAGGAGGGTGGCGCGAAGCTCAAGATCTTCCGCTGGGCGGAGAAGGTCGGCCTCGAGCACTCGCGCGCCGTCCGGGCCGGCAAGCCGGTCTCGCCCGCGCTGAAGGCCAAGCACGCCGTTGCCGACAAGCTCGTCTTCTCCAAGGTGCGCGCCCGGTTCGGTGGGCGGGTCCGCTTCTTCATCTCCGGCGCCGCGGCCCTGTCGCCCGACATCGCCGAGTGGTTCCACGCCGCGGGCGTGCTCATCCTCGAGGGCTACGGCCTCACCGAGACCAGCGCGGGCTCCTTCGTGAACCACCCCGACGCGTTCAAGCTCGGCTCGGTCGGCCTGGTCATGCCGGGCACCGAGGTCCGCGTCGCCGACGACCGCGAGATCCTGATCAAGGGTCCCGGCGTCATGCGTGGCTACCACAACCTCGAGTCCGAGAGCGCCACCACCGTCACCGACGACGGCTGGCTGCACACGGGCGACGAGGGTCGCGTCGACGAGGACGGGTTCCTCTTCATCACCGGCCGCAAGAAGGAGCTCTTCAAGACCTCCGGGGGCAAGTACGTCGCCCCGCCGCACATCGAGGGCGTCTTCAAGGGCATCAGCTCGATGACGTCGCAGATCATCGTGCACGGCAACGAGCGCAACTTCTGCTCGGCGCTCATCACCCTCGACCCCGACGCGGTGGCCGAGTGGGCCGAGGCCCACGGCATGCAGGGCAAGTCCTACGCCGAGGTCGTGAAGTCGCCCGAGATCCACGCGATCGTCTCCGAGCAGGTCGAGGAGCTCAACCAGCGCCTCAACCGCTGGGAGACCATCAAGAAGTGGGAGATCCTCGACCACGACCTCTCGGTCGAGTCCGGCGAGCTGACGCCGAGCATGAAGGTCAAGCGCGCGGTCGTGGAGGCCAACCACAAGGACCTGCTGGACTCCTTCTACGCTTGAGCGGTGCAGTCGTACGCCGAGGGGCCGGTCACCGAGGGTGACCGGCCCCTCGGCATGTACGTGCACGTGCCGTTCTGCTCCGTGCGGTGCGGCTACTGCGACTTCAACACCTACACGGCCGACGAGCTCGGCGAGGGTGCCACCCGCGCCACCTACGCGTCGTCGGCGATCGCCGAGGTGCGTCGCGCCGCCGAGGTGCTCGGACGCCGGCCCGTCGAGACCGTGTTCTTCGGCGGCGGCACGCCGACGCAGCTGCCCGCCGACGACCTCGTCCGGGTGCTCCGCGCGCTCGACGAGCACCTCGGGCTGGCCCCCGACGCCGAGGTGACGACGGAGGCCAACCCCGACAGCGTCACACCCGCGTCGCTCGCCCGGCTGCGCGAGGGCGGCTTCACGCGGATCTCCTTCGGCATGCAGTCGGCGGTCCCGCACGTGCTGGCGACGCTCGACCGCACCCACGACCCCGCACGGGTGCCGCAGGCGGTCCGCTGGGCGCGCGAGGCCGGCTTCGAGCAGGTCAGCGTCGACCTGATCTACGGCACGCCGGGGGAGTCCGTCGACGACTGGCGCACCACGCTCGACGCCACGGTCGCGCTCGAGCCCGACCACGTGTCCGCGTACGCCCTCATCGTCGAGGACGGGACGGCCTTCGCCCGCAAGGTCCGCCGCGGCGAGGTGGTCATGCCCGACGACGACGAGACGGCCGACAAGTACCTGCTCGCCGATGCGGTCCTGTCCGAGGCCGGGCTCGGGTGGTACGAGCTGTCGAACTGGGCCCGTGACGCCGACGCCCGCTGCCGCCACAACCTGCTCTACTGGCACGGGGCGGACTGGTGGGGCGTCGGCCCCGGCGCGCACTCGCACCTGGCCGGGCGACGCTGGTGGAACGTCAAGCACCCTGCGGCCTACGCGCAGCGGCTCGAGCGCGGCGAGTCGGTCGAGGCGGGCAGCGAGGTCGTCGACGCGGCCGGCCGCCGGCTGGAGCAGGTGATGCTCGAGCTGCGCCTGCGCGAGGGCCTGGCCCTCGACGCCCTCGACGCCGCCGGACGGGCGGAGGTGCCCGACCTGCGCGACCGCGGCCTGCTGCTCGGCGACGAGCGGCTCGTGCTCACCCTGGAGGGCCGGCTGCTCGCCGACGCCGTCGTCCGACAGCTGACCCCATAGCGGAGGTTCCTCTCACTTTTCGGGACTTTAGTCATTCGCGATGCAGGACCTTCGTCGAGGACTTACGGTTCACGTGGGAAAAACAGCAACTCGGGGGAGTTGGCGAGGGAGCAATGCGCATCGCGCATTGGCCAACGGTGATCAGCATGCTCATCGGATTGGCCATTTTTGGTATACCGACATCGGCGGACGCGGCGAGGACCGTGCTCTGCACGAGCTACACGCAGTGCAAGGCGAAGGGGTACAGCGACGGTGGCTACGGCTCCGTCCGGTCGACGTCCTTCTGGAACCAGACGCCGGGCCGCAACTGCACGAACTACGTCGCCTACCGGCTGACGAAGAACCGTCTGGTGGCACGCCCGCCGGGTACCGACGCGGCCCGCACGTGGGGCCGGGCGGCCCGGGCGGCCGGCGTCCCGGTGCGCAGCTACGCCCCGCGTCGCGGCGACGTCGCCTGGTGGGACGCCTACAAGGGCTACTCCGGGGAGAAGGGCCACGTCGCGATCGTCGAGCGGGTCCGCGCCGACGGGTCGATCGTGGTCTCGGAGGACAACATGAACGGCACGTTCATGTGGCGCGTCGTGCGCCGCGGCTCGGCGTGGCCGTCGGGCTTCGTCCGCTACCCGACGTCGGACGGCTCGCCGTCGGGGCTGCTCGAGTCGATGAGGTCCGAGGACGGCAAGGTGTCGGTCAGCGGCATGGCCAGCGAGCCCGACCGGTGGGGCAAGGACGTCGACTACACCGTGGCGCTCGGCGCACCGCTCGACGCGGCGAACGGGGTGCGACCCGTCGAGACGTTCTCGTTCAGCACCGCCTACTACAAGTTCACGTGGCGGCGCACCGTGCAGACGAGGGGACCGGTGCGGGCCTACCTGTACGCGCACAACACCGAGCGCACGCGGGGCAAGGACACGCTGCTCGGTGACGCGAGCCTCGACCTCGTCGAGGACGGCAACGTGCTCGGACGCGTGCTGCCGCGGACGGAGTGGCTCACGCCCACCCCGGCACCGACCCCGACCGTGCCGACGGTGCAGTCGGTGCTGCAGGACTGAGGGAGGCGCGACGGCCCGGGACCACCTGGTCCCGGGCCGTCTCGCTGCCCAGGCACCGACGGTACGGCGAGGAGCCGCCCGTTACGGGGCGGTGACGAAGTCGATGAGCTCCTCGACGCGACCGAGGAACTCCGGCTCCAGGTCGGTCCAGGAGTCGACCCGGGAGAGGATGTGCTGCCACGCGCGGGCCACGTCGGCCTGCTCGGCGTGCGGCCAGCCGAACGCGGCGCACACCCCGCGCTTCCACTCCAGGTGGCGCGGGACGACCGGCCACGCGGCGACGCCGAGCCGGGCGGGCTTCACGGCCTGCCAGACGTCGACGTACGGGTGGCCGACGACGAGCACGTGGGGTCGGCCGGACAGCCTGGCCGCGATGCGCGACTCCTTCGAGCCGGGCACGAGGTGGTCCACCAGGATCCCGAGCCGGCGGTCGGGGCCTGGGTCGAAGTCGTCGACCACGCCCACCAGGTCGTCGACGCCGTGCAGCATCTCCACGGCGACGCCCTCGACACGCAGGTCGTCGCCCCAGACCTTCTCGACCAGCTCGGCGTCGTGCTTGCCCTCCACGAGGATCCGGCTCGGCAGGGCCACGCGCGCCCGCTGCCCGGCCACCGCACGCGATCCCGACGCCGTGCGGGCGGGCTGCCGCGGGGCGGCGCCGGACGGGGCGACCAGCACCACCGGCCTGCCCTCGAGCAGGAAGCCCGGTCCGAGGGGGAAGACCTTGATCTTGAGGCGCCGGTCCTCCAGGGCCACGGTGCCGAGGTCGCGCTCGACACGCACCACCTCGCCGCACCAGCCCGTCGTGACCTCCTCGACGACCATCCCGAGCTCGGCGGGCACCTCGGTCGAGCGCCCGCGCGGGGGCGCCTTCCAGTCGCCGGCGAGCACGTCGTCGCCGTAGCGACCCCACCCTCGGGTCTCAGCCATGGAGCACGCCCAGCAAGGTCTGGTGGAACGCCTCGAGGTCGTCGCGGCCGATCTCGCCGCTGCTCGTGAGGATCCGCGTGGACGAGCGGGTCAGCCCGACGGCGAGGTCGACGGCCTGCGCCCAGCTGGGCTGCGCGGTGCTCGGCACGACGTCGAGGGGCGGGACGAGGTCGCCGAGGGCCACGGTGTCGCCGTCGGGGACGACGAGCACCAGCTCGCCGCCGACGGGGCCGTGCCCCAGGTGCACCACCTCGACGAAGAGGTCGCCGAGGTCGGCGGCCCACACCGAGCTCAGCGTGCCGCCGCGCGACTCGTGCAGGAGGAACGTGCCGTCGGAGAGCGTCACCCGGCGCGGCCGGTACGTCAGGGTGCGCGAGCGACCCGCGACCGAGACGACCTCACCCTCGCTCCCGATTGCTCCCACGGCGCTAGACTGGCACTTGCGCCTGGTGAGTGCCAAAGCGCCACGCCGCGCCGACGGACCCCGTCTGCGCCGTGCGCGCCCGAGGCCGTCCGGCGTCGTCGCACCCGAGCCACGCACCGTCCAGCCGAGACCGTCCCAGAGGAGGAGAGCGCCGTGCCGGAGGACCGTCGTCTCCCGTCCGAGGACCGTCGCCTGGAGGTCCTGCGCGCCATCGTCGAGGACTACGTCGAGACCCAGGAGCCGGTCGGCTCCCGCGCCCTCGTCGAGCGTCACCAGCTCGGCGTCTCGCCGGCCACCATCCGCAACGACATGGCCGTGCTGGAGGAGGAGGGCCTCATCGCCCAGCCCCACACGAGCGCGGGTCGCGTGCCCACCGACAAGGGGTACCGGCTGTTCGTCGACCGGCTCTCGCAGGTCAAGGCGCTCACGTCGCCCGAGCGTCGCGCGATCGAGACGTTCCTGGGCGGCGCCGTCGACGTCGACGACGTCGTGCAGCGCAGCGTCAAGGTGCTCGCCCAGCTCACCAACCAGGTCGCGATCGTGCAGTACCCGTCGCTGACCCGCTCCACGGTGCGTCACGTCGAGGTCGTGGCGCTCGAGGGCGCCCGCGTGCTCGTGGTCGTCATCACCAGCAGCGGTCGCGTCGAGCAGCGCATCGTCGAGCTCGAGGCCACGCCGGGCGACGGTCTGCTGTCCGACGTCCGCTCGCGCATCATGACGGCGGCGGTGGGCCAGCGCCTGCCCGAGGCGTCGCTGCGCCTCGCCGACGTGATCGGCACGTTCGCGCCCGCCGACCGCCCCCTCGTGACCTCCGTGGTCACGACGCTCACCCACGTGTTCTCCGACGAGCGCAGCGACGAGCGCGTCGCCGTCGGCGGCACCGCGAACCTCGCGCGCTTCGGTCGCGACTTCGACACCTCCATCCGCCCCGTGCTGGAGGCGCTGGAGGAGCAGGTCGTGCTGCTGAAGCTGCTCGGCGAGGCCACCACCGACCCCACCGTGCGCATCGGTCTGGAGACCGGGACCGAGGGACTGCCCGGCACGGCGGTCGTCTCGTCGGCGTACGGCACCTCCGAGCAGGCGCTGGCGATGCTCGGCACGCTCGGACCCACCCGCATGGACTACCCCGGAACCATGGCCGCCGTCGGCGCGGTCGCCCGCTACGTCGGGCGACAGCTCGCGGACGGCTGAACAGGACGAAGGACGTATGGCACAGGACTACTACGCGCTGCTCGGCGTCTCCCGGTCGGCGACGCCCGAGGAGATGAAGAAGGCGTACCGCAAGCTGGCGCGCCAGCTGCACCCCGACGTGAACGACGCCCCCGACGCCGCCGACCGCTTCAAGGAGGTCACCACCGCGTACGAGGTGCTGTCGGACCCCCAGAAGCGTGCCGTGTACGACCGCGGCGGCAACCCGCTCGGCGGCGGGGGCGGCGCGGGCGGCTTCGGCGGAGGCGCCGGGTTCAGCTTCGACGACATCATGGACGCCTTCTTCGGCGGTGGTGGCAGCAGCAGCCGTGGTCCGCGCTCGCGCGTGCAGCGGGGGCAGGACGCGCTGCTGCGTCTGCAGGTCGACCTCGCCGAGGCTGCGTTCGGCGTCACGCGCGAGATCAAGGTCGACACCGCCGTGGTCTGCGAGCGCTGCTCGGGCAGCGGCGCCGAGGACGACTCGGCGACGGTCACCTGCGGCACGTGCCACGGCCACGGCGAGGTGCAGCAGGTCCAGCGCACGCCGCTCGGCAGCGTCCGCACGGCCCGCCCGTGCCCGACCTGCCACGGGTTCGGCACCGTCATCCAGGACCCCTGCCACGAGTGCCACGGCGACGGCCGCGTCCGCTCGCGCCGCTCGATCACGGTCTCGATCCCGGCCGGCGTCGACCAGGGCACCCGCATCCAGCTCGCCGGCGAGGGGGAGGTCGGCCCGGGCGGGGGTCCGGCGGGCGACCTCTACATCGAGGTCGAGGTGGCTCGCCACCCCGTCTTCACCCGCAAGGGCGACCAGCTGCGCTGCCAGGTGACGCTGCCCATGACGGCCGCTGCGCTCGGCACGCACGTCGACCTGCCGACCCTCGAGGCCGACCTGGCCGACGAGGACGGCCCGGAGGTCGTCGGGCTCGAGGTGCCGGCCGGCATCCAGTCGGGCGAGACGCTCACGCTGCGCGGCCAGGGCGTGCCGCGCCTGCGGGGACCGGGTCGCGGCGACCTCGTCGTCGAGATCGTCGTGCAGACCCCGGACGAGCTCGACGACGCGCAGCGCGACCTGCTGAAGCAGCTGGCCGCCCTGCGCGACGAGGAGCGTCCCGAGGCGCAGCTCGGCAGCACCCACCGCGGCAGCGTCTTCGGCCGCATCAAGGACGCCTTCCGCTGAGTGGCGGCCTCGTCGCGGGCCGCCGGGTGCGGTAGGAAGGGACCATGAGCCCCAGCGCCGACTGCCTGTTCTGCAAGATCGTCGAGGGCGAGGTGCCCGCCGACGTCGTCGCGCAGGACGAGCACGCCGTGGCGTTCCGCGACATCAGCCCGCAGGCACCCACGCACGTGCTCGTCATCCCGCGTGTCCACCAGCCCGATGTCGGCAGCCTGGCCGAGGCCGAGCCGGAGGCGGCCGTGGGCCTGCTGCGCCTGGCCCGCCGCGTCGCCGACGAGGCGGGCGGCTCCTACCGGCTCGTCTTCAACACCGGTGCCGACGCGCACCAGACGGTGTTCCACTGCCACGGGCACGTGCTCGCCGGGCGCTCGCTCGGCTGGCCGCCGGGCTGAGCGCACGGGCGCCGCGGTCCGGCGCTGTCGACGTGTCGGCGCACCCCCGTACCATGGGGGCACACATGACTCCTGATTCTCCCGGGGACCAGCGTCCCCACACGTTCACCGTCCCGACCAGCATCGACACCGTCTCCCTCTACGGACCGGGCGACGAGTACCTGCGCATCGTCGAGGACGCGTTCGACGCGGCGGTCCACGCGCGGGGCAACCAGCTGACCGTCACCGGCGCCCCGGCCGAGGTCGCGCTCGTCGAGCGGCTGCTCGACGAGCTCGTCGCCATCGTGCGCACGGGCCAGGGACTCACCGCCGAGACCGTCGAGCGCTCCATCGGCATGCTGCGCACCGAGACGCAGGAGCGCCCGGCCGAGGTGCTCAGCCTCAACATCCTCAGCAACCGGGGCCGCACCATCCGGCCGAAGACGCTGAACCAGAAGAAGTACGTCGACGCGATCGACCAGAACACGATCGTCTTCGGCATCGGCCCGGCCGGTACGGGCAAGACCTACCTCGCGATGGCCAAGGCCGTCCAGGCGCTGCAGGCCAAGGAGATCACCCGCATCATCCTGATC
>NZ_LUNF01000104.1:0-3638 GCF_001626145.1 Aeromicrobium sp. REDSEA-S32_B7 | reverse complement strand
GGTCGGCGCCGGCGGCCTGGCCGCCCTGCAGACGATGTCGATCCTCGTCGCCGCGCCCTTCAGCATCGTGATGGTGCTGATGGTGATCGCGACCGCCAAGGCGCTGCTCGCCGAGCACAAGTGGTACCAGCGCAAGCGCCGCAAGTGGTTCGCCGAGCAGGTGGCCGACGAGCTGCGCGCCACCGGCGACCTGCCGAAGGTCGACTGAGCGCACCGCAGCACCACCGCACCACCGCACGACCACACCGGCCGGGGTCGGGACCGCATGGTCCCGGCCCCGGCCGTCGTCGTGCCCGCTCGTCGCGCCTCGACCAGCGGTGGGGGCTGGCGCTCGTCGCGCCTCGCCCGTCGGTGTGAGTAGGGTCGGGCCCATGACGAAGTGGGAGTACCAGGTCGCACCGATTCCGCTGCACAACGAGGCGCTGATGCTGAACAACTTCGGCGAGGACGGCTGGGAGCTGGTCACGATCCAGACCAACGCCCAGGGCGGCCTCGTCGCGTTCCTGAAGCGGCCCAAGGCATGACCTCCCCCGAGGAGCGCCTGGCCGAGATGGGCCTCGCCGTCCCGGAGGTCGCCAAGCCCGTCGCGGCCTACGTCCCGGCGGGCCGCTCCGGCGACCACGTCTTCACCTCGGGCCAGCTGCCCATGCGGGCCGGCGAGCTGATGGTGACCGGCAAGGTCGGTGGCGAGGTGACGGCCGAGGAGGCCTACGCCTGCGCCCAGCAGTGCGTCCTCAACGCGATCGCCGCGGTGAAGTCGGAGATCGGCGACCTGTCCCGCGTCGTGCGCGTGGTCAAGGTCGTCGCCTTCATCGCCTCCACACCCGACTTCACCGGCCAGCCGGGCGTCGCCAACGGCGCCTCCGAGCTGCTGGGCGAGGTCTTCGGCGACGCGGGCATCCACGCCCGCTCCGCCGTCGGCGTGCCCGTGCTGCCCCTCGACGCGCCCGTCGAGGTGGAGCTGCTGGTCGAGGTCAAGTGAGGATCCCGCTCCCGCCGGTGCCGCTGCCGGAGACGGTGGTCGACGTCGCGCGGGAGTACGCCGACGGCACCCGCATCGCCGCCGAGCCCCGCGACGCGGCGACGGTCATCCTGCTGCGTCCCTCCGACACGGGTGCGGGCCCCGAGGCCTACTACCTGCGCCGGCAGCTCTCGATGGACTTCGCCGGCGGCATGGCCGTCTTTCCCGGTGGGGGCGTCGACAAGCGCGACTTCGACCTCGAGGACGAGCATTGGGCCGGGCCGTCGGTCGCGACGTGGGCCGAGCGGTTGGACTGCACCGAGCCGGAGGCCCGCGCCCTGCTCTGCGCCGCGGTGCGCGAGACCTTCGAGGAGTCCGGTGTGCTGCTGGCCGGCCCGTCGGCCGACGAGGTCGTGGCCGACACGAGCGGCGAGGACTGGGAGGCCGAGCGGGTGGCCCTCGAGGGGCGCGAGCTGTCGCTGACGGAGTTCCTCGACCGCCGCGGGCTGGTGCTGCGCACCGACCTGCTCGGCGCCTGGGACGCCTGGCTCACGCCGGTCTTCGAGCCCAAGCGCTACGCCACCTGGTTCTTCGTCGCCCGCCTGCCCGAGGGCCAGGTCACCCGCGACGTGTCCACCGAGTCCTCCTCGGTCACCTGGCTGCCCGCGGCGCTCGCCGCGGACCAGGCCGACAGCGGCGACCTGGCGATGATGCCGCCGACCTACCTGGTCTCGATGGAGGTCGGCACGTACGCCGACCCCGACGCGGTCCTCGCAGCCGCCGCGGACCGGCGGCTGGAGATGTTCTGCCCCTCGGTCGAGCCGCTCGACGACGGCTGGACCCTCTCGATGCCCGACCGGCTGCGGCCGGTCCTGGCGGCCCGGCGGGCCTGAGCGGCGGAGGCGTCTACGATGACCGACGGGAGCTGGGCCGGGGGTGCGTTCGGGGAGCGCGGGCAGTGCGTGCTCGCCCCGAACCCGAACATCATGACGCTGGACGGCACCAACTCCTGGGTGCTGCGCGAGCCGGGCGCCCGGCGCTCGATCGTGATCGACCCCGGCCCGTCCGACCCCGGGCACCTCGCGGCGACGTCGTGGAGGCCGACGGTCTGGAGGTGCACGTCGTGGCGACGCCCGGACACACCGCCGACTCGCTGTCGTTCCTGCTGCCCGCCGAGCGGGCGGTGCTCACCGGCGACACCGTGCTGGGCCGCGGTACCACCGTGGTCGCGCACCCCGACGGCCAGCTCGGCGCCTACCTCGACTCCCTCGACCGGCTGCACGCGCTGGCCGAGCGGGAGGAGGCCGCGGCCGTGTGGCCCGGGCACGGGCCGGTCATCGGCGACGCGCTGGCGGCGCTGACCTACTACCGCGACCACCGGCAGGCGCGCCTGGCGCAGGTCGAGGCGGCGCTGGAGCACATCGAGGACGAGCAGCTCGACGCCGAGGCGTTGCCGCGCCGCGTCGTGGAGCACGTGTACGCCGACGTCGACCCGGTCCTGTGGGGCGCGGCCGAGCTGTCGGTGCGGGCCCAGCTGGCCTACCTGCGCGGCCGCTGAGGGCGAGCACGAGGAAGTCCCCGGGCTCCGGTCGGAACCACGGGGACTGCTCGTGAGAGGTGCGTCAGCGGGCGCGGCGGGAGAGCCGCTCGACGTCCATGATGACGACCGAGCGGGGCTCCAGACGCAGCCAGCCGCGCGAGGCGAAGTCGGCCAGCGCCTTGTTGACGGTCTCGCGGGAGGCGCCGACCAGCTGGGCGAGCTCCTCCTGGGTGAGGTCGTGGTGGACGTGGACGCCGTCGTCGGCGGTGCGGCCGAAGCGGTCGGCGAGGTCGAGCAGCGCCTTGGCGACGCGGCCGGGGACGTCGGAGAAGACCAGGTCGGCGACGACGTCGTTGGCCTTGCGCAGCCGGCCGGCCAGCTGGGCGAGCAGGCCGCGGGCGACCACGGGGCGACCCTCGAGCCAGCGCAGGAGGTCCTCGTGGGACAGCGAGGCGAAGGAGCAGTCGGTGACGGCGGTGACGGTGGCCGAGCGCGGGCCCGGGTCGAAGAGCGAGAGCTCACCGAACATCTGGCCGGGCCCGAGGATCGCCAGGAGGTTCTCCCGGCCGTCGGAGGAGGTGCGGCCCAGCTTCACCTTGCCGTCGAGGACGATGTAGAGCTTGTCGCCGGAGTCGCCCTCGTGGAAGAGCACGTCGCCGCGGCGCAGGCGGTTCTCGCTCATCGAGGCGCGCAGCGCCGAGGCGGCCTCGTCGTCGAGGGCGCTGAAGAGCGGTGCCTGGCGGAGCACGTCGTTGTCCACGGGGGCCTCCTGGTGGGACGTCGCGGGCGTGGTGGGTCCACGGCGCAGAACTGCGCGTGTGGTGATCCTATCGAGTGGAATTCATCACAGGCACCACCGGGGGCGCCACCGCGTGGCGGTGCGGGGGCTGGCGGGCCGGTCGCACGGGGTGTGAGGCACATCCCCCGGGGGTGTCCCCGCCGTCTCGTAGGGTGTCAGCGTGCCTGCGCCGGAGTCCCCCCTCGCCCTGACCCGGCGGGCCCGTCGCATCGAGCGGGTGCTCGCCGAGACCTATCCCGACGCCCGCTGCGAGCTGGACTTCGACGACCCCTTCCAGCTGCTGGTGGTCACAGTGCTCTCCGCGCAGACCACCGACAAGCGGGTCAACGCGGTGCGCC
>NZ_LUNF01000103.1:0-2702 GCF_001626145.1 Aeromicrobium sp. REDSEA-S32_B7 | reverse complement strand
CTCGGAGAGACCGCCCCAGATGCCGAACCGCTCGTCGTGGGCGAGGGCGTAGTCGAGGCACTCACCGCGCACGTCGCACGTCAGGCAGACCCGCTTCGCCTCGCGCGTGGACCCGCCCTTCTCGGGGAAGAAGGCCTCCGGGTCGGTCTGGGCACAGAGCGCACGCTCCTGCCACATGAGCTCCTCTTCGGGGGACAGTGGCAGACCCAGATCGAATGACATGTCCGTAATTACACGCCTGGCGCTGCCATACGTCAAGCCGAATTGCACGATCCGCGCCGTCTCCGGCGTGTCGCGCCGCGGGGCAGGGGTCCGGACGGCACGCCAGGGGCCGGGACGGGGCACTCGACCGGCGGCGGTCCCTGCGAGGATGGCGCCGTGACGACCCTCGCCGACCTCCTCCCCGCCGTGCGCGAGCCGGGCCGCCCGCTCCTCACCTGGGACGACCGCGGCACCGGCGAACGGGTGGAGCTCAGCGCCACCACGACGGCCAACTGGGTCGCGAAGACGTCGTCGCTGCTGGTCGACGAGCTCGACGTCGAGCCGGGGACGCGGGTGCGCGTGGGCCTGCCGACGCACTGGCTGCGCTTCGTCTGGCTGCTGTCGTGCTGGAACGTCGCCGCGGTCGTCGCGGAGCACGACGCCGCGGTCGGCGTGAGCGGCCCGGAGCTCCAGGGCGACGAGCCGGTCCGGCTGGCGGCGTCGCTGCGTCCGCTGGGCGGACGGTTCCTCGAGCCGCCCGTCGGCTTCGTCGACCTCGCGACGGTCGTGCCGGGCCAGCCCGACGTCTTCGTGCCGCTCGACCCGCCGACGCCCTCCTCCCCCGCCGTCGACCTCGGGGACACGGGCGCGCTCGACCACGCCGCCCTCCTCGCCGCATGCCCGCCCGACCCGCGGCGCCTGGCGGTGCGGCCCGGGTCGCTCGAGCGCGACGTGCGACTGCTCGTCTCGGCCCTGCGCGGCGGGGGCTCGGTGGTGGTCGTCGCCGGAGCCGACGACGACGTGCTGGCCCGCGTGGCGGAGCAGGAGCGCGCCGAGGTCGTCGCCTGAGCGGATCCTCTACACTTTCGACGGCCGCTCGCAGGTCCCCTCCCCGCTGCCAGACCACAGGAAGGCCCTCCGCCCGGATGAGCCGACAGCGCGTGAACACCAGCCCGCCCTCCGCCGTCCCCGGGCTCACCAAGGTCGGCGGCCGCCCGCCCCTCGGCGCCTACCTCGTCGACGTCCTGCGCCACCGCGAGTTCATCCAGGCGCTGGCCCGCTTCCGGATCGAGGCCGACAACGGCCGGAACCGGCTCGGCATGGCGTGGGTGGTCCTGCGCCCGCTGCTCAACGCCGGCGTCTACGGGCTCGTGTTCGGGTTCGTGCTCCAGACCAGCCGCGGTGTCGAGGACTTCGTCGCGTTCCTCGTCATCGGCGTCCTGATGTTCGAGTACTTCTCGACCTCCTTCTCGACCGGGGCGAAGTCGATCACCACCAACGCGGCCCTCGTGCAGAGCCTGGCCTTCCCCCGCATGGCGCTGCCCCTGGCGCTGGTGGCCGAGCGGTTCCTGCAGTTCGTGCCGATGGTCGGCGTCATGGCCGCCTTCGCCATCGGCTACGGCAACCTCCCCGACCTGGAGTGGCTGCTGCTGGTCCCCCTGGTCGCGCTGTTCACGGTCTTCAACACGGGTCTGGCGCTGATCACGGCGCGGCTCACCGTGCACTTCCGCGACCTGACCAACCTGCTGCCGTTCATCTCGCGGATGTTCTTCTACACCTCGGGCATCTTCTACAGCATCGACCAGCGCTTCGACCCCGGGACGACGTTCCGCACCGTGGCCGACGCGCAGCCCATCCACGAGTTCCTCTCGCTGGGCCGGGCCGTGCTGCTGGACGGCCCCGACTACGCGATGCCGTGGCACTTCTGGGGCTACGCCGCGGCGTGGTCGGTGGCGGTGCTGGTCCTCGGCACGATCTTCTTCTGGGCGGCGGAGGAGCGGTATGGCCGGACCGACTGAGTCCCCTCTCGACGACCAGCCCGGAGCCGCGGAGCCGCGCCGTCCGGTCGTGGTCGTCGACGACGTGCACGTGGAGTACAAGGTGCTCTCCACCGGCAAGCGCGCCGGGCCCGCGGAGACCGGACGCCGTCTGCTGCAGCGCACCGGCGGCACCCGGACGCGTCACGACCCAGCATGCTGGGCGTCGGGGCGGCCCTGATCAAGGACCTGTCGGGTGAGCGCAACGTCATCCTCGGCGGTCTCGCCCTCGGGCTCAGCCGGGCCGAGATCGAGGCGAAGTACGAGGAGATCGTCGACTTCTCCGGCATCCGCGACTTCATCGACCTGCCCATGCGGACCTACTCCTCGGGCATGACGGCACGGCTGAAGTTCGCCATCGCGACGGCCCGCGACCACGAGATCCTCATCGTCGACGAGGCGCTGGCCGTCGGCGACCAGGCGTTCCGCGAGCGCAGCGAGGCCCGCATCCGCTCGATCCGTGACGACGCGGGCACCGTGTTCCTCGTCAGCCACTCGATGCGCTCGATCCGCGACACGTGCAACCGGGTGCTGTGGATCGACCGCGGCGTGCTGGTCATGGACGGCCCCACGGACGAGGTCGTCGACGCCTACGAGCAGTCGCGCTCGACCCCGTAGTCCCCGTAGCCCCGTCGTCCCCGCCCAGCTCAGCAGGCTGCTGCGAGGTCCTCGACGTTGTTCGCC
>NZ_LUNF01000102.1:0-4556 GCF_001626145.1 Aeromicrobium sp. REDSEA-S32_B7 | reverse complement strand
GCGCTCGTGGAGGCACTCGACCAGCGGCACGTTCCGCTGGGCGAGGAATCCGGCCGTGATGCTGGTCGCTCGCGCTGCGGGGGTCGGGGGGCGTGCCTACCGTGGACGACATGACTACCACCGTCTCCGCCCTGTCCGTCCCCGACGCCGGCAAGCCGTTCGAGACCGTCGACCTCGAGCGACGTGACCTGAAGCCGAACGACGTGCGCATCAAGATCAAGTACGCCGGGATCTGCCACTCCGACATCCACCAGGCGCGCGACGAGTGGGGCGCCGGGATCTTCCCGATGACGCCCGGTCACGAGATCATCGGCTCGGTCGAGGAGGTCGGGTCCGACGTCACCACGCACGCCGTCGGCGACACGGTGGGCGTCGGCTGCTTCGTCGACTCCTGCCTGGAGTGCGACGCCTGCAAGGACGGCGAGGAGCAGTTCTGCGACCAGGGCGTCGTGCAGACCTACTCCGCCAAGACCTACGACGGCGAGGTGACCTACGGCGGCTACAGCGAGCAGGTCGTCGTCCGCGACCACTTCGCGGTGAAGGTGCCCGACGGCGTCGACCTCGCCGGCACGACGCCGCTGCTGTGCGCCGGCATCACGACGTACGCCCCGCTGGTGCGCCACGGCGTCACCGAGGGCTCGCGCGTCGGCGTCATCGGCATGGGCGGGCTCGGCCACGTGGCCGTCAAGATCGCTGCCGCGCTCGGCGCGAAGGTCACCGTGCTGAGCCGCACCGACGCCAAGAAGGAGGACGGCCTCGCGTTCGGCGCGTCGGAGTACGTCGCCACCGAGGAGAAGGGTGCGCTGAAGAAGCTGCGCGGCTCCTTCGACATCATCCTCAACACCGTCGGCGCCTCCGTGCCGCTCGATGAGTACCTCGGCCTGCTCGACCGTGGCGGCCGGATGATCAACCTCGGCGCCCCGAGCGACGCGCTCGAGGTCGGCGCGTTCTCGCTGCTCACCATGCGTCGCGCGGTCGAGGGCTCGATGGTCGGCGGTCTGCCGCAGACGCAGGAGATGCTCGACTTCTGCGCCGAGCACGACATCACCGCCACCGTCGAGGTCATCTCGGCCGACCAGGTCGACGAGTACTACGACAAGGTCGTCGACGGCGACGTCCGCTACCGCGCCGTCATCGACGTCGCCACCCTCGCGCCGTGAGCCTGCGCACCAGGCTCGTCGTGGGCGACGAGGGGGTCGAGCCGTACCGGCTGATGACCGCCCTCGTCGTCCCCCGACCCATCGCCTGGATCAGCACGGTCGACGCGCAGGGCCGGGGCAACCTGGCACCGCACTCGTTCTTCACGGTCGCGTGCGCGAACCCGCCGATCCTCTCGTTCACGTCGGTGGGCGAGAAGGACACGCTGCGCAACGTGCGCGAGACCGGCGAGCTGGTCGTGAACCTGGCGACGCAGCCGCTCACCGACGCCGTCAACGGGTCGAGCGCGCCGTACGAGCACGGCGTCGACGAGGCCGAGGCACTGGGGCTGGCCACCGAGCCGAGCGAGCTGGTCGCGCCGCGGCGCGTCGTCGACTCCCCCGCGTCGATCGAGTGCCGGCTGCACTCGACCACGGAGCTCGGCGACTCCACCCTCGTGCTCGCCGAGGTGCTGCTGTTCAGCGTCGCCGACCACGTGCTCGTCGACGGCCACCCCGAGTTCGACCGGCTGGCTCCGATGACCCGGCTCGGCAAGGAGGAGTGGGCGCCGCCCAGCGTCCCGTTCACGCTCCCCCGCCCCACCGACGCGCCCTGACGACTGCGGTCCCACGATTCCCATGCCGCCCTGGGAATCGTGGGGCCGCAGCGCTGTCAGCGGCTCGGGTCGACCAGGATCTTGGCGTGCTGCTCGGGGTCGGCGAGCCAGGCGAACGCGTCGGCGACCTCGTCGAGGCCCACGGTGCCGGTGAGCAGCGGCGAGGGGTCGACCGTGCCGTCGGCGATCATCTGCAGCGTGGCGTGGAACTCGGCCGGGTCGTAGCAGAATGCGAAGCGCAGCTCGACCTCCTTGTTGATCGCCATCGAGGGGCGGAACGTGTCGGGCTCCATGCACACCCCGACCACGACGATGCGCGACTGCAGCGGAGCTGCGGTGACGACCTGCTCGATGATGCCGGGCACGCCCACGCACTCGAAGACGACCGGGCCGGTCGGGAGCGCGCCCAGCTTCTCGGCCGCCTGGAACACCCGTGGCCACGGCAGGAACGGGACGGCCCGCAGCCGCTTCATGGTGCTCATCCCGAGCTGCATGAGGTCGGGCGCGGTCGTCAGGTAGCGCGAGTCGTCGGCGAAGCGGTCCCACGGGGACTCGACCGCCGGGTCGACGACGACGTCGGCGCCGCACCGCTCGGCCAGCGCGCGTCGGCCTGGGGAGTAGTCGCTGGCCACCACGGTCCGCACGCCGTGCGCCTTCAGCATGAGGACGACGGCGAGGCCGATCGGTCCGCAGCCGACGACGACGGCGACGTCCTTGCGGCCCACCCGACCCTTGCGCACGGCGTGCCAGGCGACGGCGAGCGGCTCGGTGGTGGCGGCGTGCTCGACGTCGACGCCGTCGGGCACCTCGAACGTGACCGCCTCCGAGACGACCATCAGCTCGGCGTAGCCGCCGGGCGCGTGCGGCGACAGGCCGGTCATGTGCAGCCCGTCGTCGGTCTCGAGCAGCGGCATCGACACGACGCGGGTGCCCGGCTTCCACCGACCGCGCGTGCGCGGACCGTAGGACACGACCTCGCCGACGAATTCGTGGCCGAGGACGACGCGCGAGCCGGACCGCATGAAGTGGTCGTAGCCGACCTCGGCAGCCATGTCGGCGGTGGCGTCGCTGTGCACGCGGGCGTGCAGGTCGGACCCGCAGATGCCGGTGCGCAGCACCCTCAGGAGCACCTGGCCGGGGCCGGGCACGGGATCGGGCAGCTCGGTCACCTGGAGGTCCTGCTCGTGGCAGACGACGGCACGCATGGGGACAGTCTGCGGCCCGCGCCGTCCACTCACCATGGTTCTCCCTCGCTCACCTGCGGATGATCCCGATGGGGAGCGGAGGGAACCATGGTGAGCTGCTGGTTCCCATCAGTTGATGGGAACCAGCGGGCACCGCCTACGCTGGCCCCGATGCGCACACCTGGGCTGCTGGTCGCCGGCACCACCTCCGACGCCGGCAAGAGCGTGGTCACCACGGGGATCTGCCGGGCGTTCGCGCGCCGCGGCCTCCGGGTCGCGCCCTACAAGGCGCAGAACATGTCGAACAACTCGATGGTCGTCCCGCTGGGGCACGACGCCGACGCCGGCTTCGGTGAGATCGGCCGGGCCCAGTGGGTGCAGGCGCTCGCGGCCCGCGCCACCCCGGAGGTGGCGATGAACCCGGTGCTCCTGAAGCCGGGCAGCGACCGGCGCAGCCATGCCGTGGTCATGGGTCGGCCCGGCGGGGTCGTGGACGCGACGGACTTCGTCGAGGGGCGGCGCCACCTCGCGCAGGCGGCCCACGCGGCGTTCGACGACCTGGCCGCGCGGCACGACGTGGTCGTGGCCGAGGGTGCCGGTTCGCCGACCGAGATCAACCTGCGCGCGTCGGACTACGTGAACCTCGGGCTCGCGCAGCACGCGCGGATGCCGGTGGTCGTGGTGGGCGACATCGACCGCGGCGGGCTGTTCGCCGCGCTGCACGGAACGGTGGCCCTGCTCGACGCGGCCGACCAGGCGCTCGTGGCGGGGTTCGTGGTCAACAAGTTCCGCGGGGAGGTCTCGCTGCTGGAGCCGGGCCTCGGCCGGCTGACGGAGCTCACCGGTCGGCCGTTCCTGGGGGTGCTCCCGTGGGACCCGACGCTGTGGCTCGACTCCGAGGACGCGCTCGACCTGGAGGGGAGGCGCTCCGGCACCGCGGGGGCCCTGCGGGTCGCGGTGGTGCGACTGCCCCGGATCAGCAACTTCACCGACGTCGACGCCCTCGGCGTGGAGCCCGGGGTCGACGTGGTGTTCGTGTCCGACCCGCGCGACGTCGCCGACGCCGACCTGGTGGTGCTGCCGGGCACCCGGGCCACCATCGACGACCTGGCGTGGCTGCGGTCCCGGGGCCTGGACCGCGCCGTCGTCGCGCACGCGCGGGCCGGGCGCCCGGTGCTGGGGATCTGCGGCGGGTTCCAGATGCTCGGCCGGCAGGTGCACGACCCTGACGCGGTCGAGGCGTCGACGCCGCGCAGCGTCGAGGGTCTCGGGCTGCTCGACGTCGAGACGACGTTCGGCACGGAGAAGGTGCTCCGGCTCCCCGTCGGCGAGGCGCTGGGCGCGACGACGTCGGGCTACGAGATCCACCACGGCCGGATCACGCGGGGTGCCGACGAGGAGTTCCTGGCCGGCGCGCGACGCGGCGCGGTGATGGGCACGATGTGGCACGGCAGCCTCGAGGGCGACGCGTTCCGGCACGCGTTCCTCGCGGAGGTGGCGGCTGCCGCGGGCACGACCCTGCCCGACTCCGACGTGTCCTTCGGGGCGCTGCGCGAGGCACGGCTCGACCGGCTGGGCGACCTCGTGGAGGAGCACCTCGACGTCGACGCGCTCTGGAC
>NZ_LUNF01000101.1:0-17227 GCF_001626145.1 Aeromicrobium sp. REDSEA-S32_B7 | reverse complement strand
GACCAGGACGGCGGCGAGCCCGACCCCGAGGGGCAGTGCGGCCTGCCGGATGCCCATGGCCGTGCCGCGACGTTCCGGCGGGAACCAGCCGACGACGAGCCGACCGCTGGCGGCGTTGGAGCTGGCGACGCCCACGCCCGCGACGAACCAGCAGGCGGCGAGCGGGAGGTAGCCGTCCGCGAACGCCGCCGCGGCGCTCCCCACCGTGGTGACGACGAGACCGAGGGTGAGGGTGAGCCGTTCACCCCACCGGTCGACGACGACGCCCCACCCCACGAGGGAGACGGTGGTGCCGAGCAGCGACGCCGACGCGAGCGCCCCGGCGTGGCCGAGGGTCAGCCCGCGGTCGCGGGTGAGGAAGGGGATCAGAGCGACGGCCGCGTTGGCGGCGACCGTGCCGGAGACCTGCGCCAGCATGCCGACCGCGAGCATCAGCCATCGGTTCGGGGACGCCACCGCTCCATGGTGGGCCCCGACCGACGGAGCCGCGCGACCGGGTCGGGTGTCAGTCGAGCGCGCCGAGGTACGCCAGCGCCTGCCGCACGAGGGTGCCGCGGCCACCCTCCATCTCGTCGAGCACGAGAGGGCTGAGCACCTCCTGCGGCGTCATCCAAGTGAGCTCGAGCGCGTCCTGGCGCGGGTTGCACTCGCCGGTGACCGGCACGACGTAGACGAGCGCGACGGCGTGCTGGCGCGCGTCGTGCAGCGGGGCGACGCCTGGCAGCGGGAAGTACTCGGCGACCGTGAAGGGGACGATCGAGGAGGGCAGCTGCGGGAACGCGGTGGGCCCGAGGTCCTTCTCGAGGTTGCGCAGCAGCGCGTCGCGCACGGACTCGCCGTGCGTCACACGGCCCGAGACGAACGTGCGGCTCATCGCGCCGGTGGTGGCGGAGCCGCGGAGCAGCAGCCCCACGTGCTCGACGCGACCGTGGGAGTCGACCCGGACGGGGATGCCCTCCACGTAGAGGATCGGCACCCGGGAGCGGGTCTCCTCGAGGGCGATCTCGGAGAGCCAGCCGGGGTTCGGGTCGGGGGTGCGGACGGACGCCATGGCCACATCCTCCCTCATGGACCCGACCGCCCTGGCGGGTGCGGGCCGACGACCGGTCGGGCGGTGGCGGTCAGGGGTTGATCGCGCTGAGCACGGCCCCGGTCGTCAGCACGGCGGTCATCGCGTTCTGCGCGTCCTGCAGGACCCCGCGGACGCCCTCGCTCGCCCAGTCGCCCTCGGCGACGACCTTGGCCCGCTCCTTCGCGACCTTCAGCTCGCGCCGGTCGGTCACGGCGATGCCGAGGTGGCCGGTGGCCAGGAGGAGGCCCACCAGCGGCCCGGTGGTCTCGTCGGCGGGCTGCTCCTGCAGCAGCACGGCGCGCAACCGGCCGACGAGGTCGTCGCGCTGCACCACGTCGGCGACGTCGTACCGTTCGAGCACCAGGCGTCGCTGTCGCCGGATCGTCCCCGCAGCCTCCATGTCACGCAGCACGACGGCGCGCTGGCGCCGCCCCAGGCGGGCGATCGTCGACTTCGGCGTCTGGCGTCCCTGCTCGCGCACGCGCTCGAAGGCCTGCTGCAGGGCCGGGTCGGGGACGGGGGTGCGGTCGACGACCTCGACGCGAGCCTTGCGCCCGCTGCCCTCCAGCCGGAGCCGGCCGAGGAGCACGAGGTCGATGAGGGCCGCGCCCCCGAGCGCCGCCTCGACCGTGCGGGTCACCACGCGGACCCGGCCGGTGCGGGCGTCGATCGCCACCAGGAGCAGGTTCTTCGCGACGGACATGCGGCCAGCCTAGGCGCGTGGTCCCCCGCGGGGAGCGGCTCTTGTCAGAGCGCCTCCTGACTGGAAGAGTCCCGAGGGTGGCCGTCGAGGACTGGGAACAATTCGCTGACCTCGCTCGCTCGATGAGCGCGAAGTCAGGGTTCAGGGACACCGTCCTCACCGCGGTCCGGTCAGCGCCGCGGCTCGTGGGCGGGTGCGACGAGGCCGGGGTCTCGGTCGTCCACGCGGGGGGCCGAGTGACGACCGAGGCGTCCACGGGGGAGCGCGTCGAGCAGGCGGACGCCCTGCAGGTGGAGCTGCAGGACGGTCCCTGCGTGCAGTCGATCCACCAGTCCGAGACGGTCCGCAGCGTCGACCTGCGCGAGGAGGACCGCTGGCCCCGGTGGTCGCGGGTGGCGGCGGAGCGGCTCGGGTTCCGGTCCATGCTGTGCGTCCAGCTGTTCACCACGGGGGACACCTTCGGGTGCATGAACATGTACTCCGACACCGTCGCAGGCTTCGACGAGGACGACCTGCACGCGGGTCTGGCCCTGGCGGCGCACGTGGCCGTGGCCGTGCGCGGCGCCGACCTGGTCGACAACCTCGAGTCCGCGCTCGCGAGCCGGGACGTGATCGGCCAGGCCAAGGGGCGGCTGGTCGAGCGGTTCGGGTTGAGCTCCGAGCAGGCCTTCGACGTGCTCGTCCGCTACTCCCAGGACCGCAACGTCAAGCTGCGCGAGGTGGCCGAGCAGGTCGCCCGGAAGGGGTTCGGAGCGCTCGACGACAGCTGGTCGTGAACCTGCTGCAGGCGGGTAAGCCCCGGACGGACGACCCCGGCGGTTTGGCCAGAAGCCGCTGGGGCCGTCCCCGTGGGACCGGGAGCGGGATGCGCGGACGTCGCGTCCGTCCTACGGTCGCGCCATGAGCGCCACCCCCGACGATTCCCCCCTCGACCCGCGTGCGGTCGAGCTCGCGCAGTCCCTGCTCGACGACGCACGGGAAGGGCGCACGCAGCGGCTCGCGGCGCACGTCGACGCCGGCGTCCCCGTCGAGCTGACCGACGCGTCGGGCAACACCGCGCTCATGCTCGCCGCCTACCACGGCCACGCCGACACCGTCGCCGCGCTGGTGCAGCGCGGCGCGATCGTCGACGCCCTGAACGACCGGGGGCAGAGCCCGCTGGCGGGAGCCGTGTTCAAGGGTGAGGACGAGGTCGTGCGGACGCTCCTCGAGGCGGGTGCCGACCCCGACGCCGGGCACCCGACGGCTCGCCAGACGGCGGAGATGTTCGGCCGCACCGACCTCGTCGGACCCGCCTGAGGGCGATCGGGCCTGCCAGCGCCCCCTCCCCACGAGTAGCAGGCCGCCGGACGGTTCGGGGCGTTTTCCTCACATCGTCACGAAATTGTTCGCTGTCGCAACAAATGTAACGTCGAGGGGTGGTCGGACGCGTCCTGCATGAAACGCAGCGCCTCCAGGCTGGGCGCGCGAGCCGTGCCACCCCCTGAGCGCGGTCGCTCGTCACGAGGGAGACACCACCTGTGCACGCATCCATGCGACGGGTCGCCGGCGGTCTGCTGACCGCCACCCTGACCGCGACCTTCCTGGGAGCCCTGGGCACCACGAGCGCCATCGGCGCCACCGTGGCGTCGGGCTCTGACTTCAGCGTCGAACGCGCTCCGGGCGGCTACGCCGTCACGCTCGAGCTCGACACCCCCTTGCCCGTCAAGGACGACGCCCCGACGCTCGTCGTCGACGGCAAGGACATCGGCATCGCCACCGAGTCACTGAAGGGCGACACGCTCACCGTGCTGACCAGCGACCCCGCCGTCGCCGACGCGTCCAGCGTCGAGGCCGGCTGGGCGAGCCGCGGTGCCTCCGCGAAGGCGGAGCGCACCGGCGAGGTGGCGCAGCCCGAGGACCTCGCCGACCCAGCGACCCTGGAGACGCTCGACGCGAACCCCGCGTCGACCGGCACCTACGAGTACACGCAGGCCGACTACGACTTCGGCACCCAGTCAGTCGCGCTCGCCAACATCGGCGGCGTGCGCGGTGAGATGCAGGGGCGTCTCTACCTGCCCAAGACGGGCGGGAAGCGTCCGGTCGTCCTGCTGCTGCACGGGCGCCACTCCACCTGCTACGCCGAGGGCAGCTCCAGCGCGTCGCTCGCGTGGCCGTGCTCCGGCACGCGTCCGCTGTCGATCCCGAGCTACGCCGGGTACGACGGCACGGGCCAGGCCCTCGCGAGCCACGGCTACGCCGTCATCTCGATCTCGGCCAACGCCGTGAACGCCAACGACAACCCGCGCTCGCCCGACCAGGGTGCGCAGGCGCGCGGCCAGCTCGTCCTCGACACGCTGTCGCTGCTGCGCAAGGCCGACGCCGGCCAGCCGGTCACGCTGCACGACGACGCCCGCGACCTCGACGTCACCCTCGACGACGCGCTGCAGGACCCGCTCACCGCGGCCGACCTGCAGGGCCGGTTCGACCTGTCCGACGTGGGTCTCATGGGTCACTCGCGCGGTGGCGAGGGCATCACCTCGGCGGCCACGCTGAACGCGGCGCTCGACGAGCCGTTCGGCATCAAGAGCCTCCTGCCGCTCGCGCCCGTCGACTTCGGTCGCATGACGGTGCCGAACGTGCCGCTCAACGTCGTCCTGCCGTACTGCGACGGCGACGTGTCGAACCAGCAGGGTCAGCACATGCTCGACGACTCGCGCTACGCGTTCGACGACGACGCGCTGCGGGCCGGCACCTGGGTCATGGGCGCGAACCACAACTTCTTCAACACCGTCTGGACGCCCGGGAAGTTCCCGGCCGGCGTCAGCGACGACTGGGGCGCCACGTCGACCAACCAGACCTGTGGTCCGGTCCCGGCCGTCGCCGCCACGTCGATCCGCCTGTCGGCCGACGCCCAGTACGACCTGGGCACGGCGTACATGGCCGGCTGGTTCCGGCTCACGCTCGGTGCCGAGAAGCAGTTCCTGCCGATGTTCGACGGCTCGGGCACGCGCCCGGAGGTCGTCGGCAACGCCGACGTCCGCACCGTCACGACTGCGCCCTCCTCGGCGCGCTCGACGCTGACGTCGTTCGAGTCGACCAGCTCGCTCGTGCGCACCTCGGGCCTGGCCACGGCGCAGCCGTGCGCGAGCCTGACCGGACGCACGATCCCGGCCGCAGCGCCCGCCTGCTCGACGCTCGCGTCGTCGCAGGTGCCGCACTGGACGCCCGCCAGCAACGGCGGCAACGTGCCCGCGACCCCCGTCACCCGGTTCACCTGGACCGGCGACACGGGAGCCGTGCTGGTGACGGTGCCGAAGGCCAAGCGCGACGCGACGGGCTTCGACCGGCTGTCGCTCAAGGTGGCCGCCGACGAGACCGTCGTGACCGGCACCGACCTGACCCTGGCGGTCAAGGACGGCTCGGGCGCGACGTGGTCGTCGAAGGTCTCGGCGCTCAACCCGTACGCGCTCGTGCGGCTGCCGGCGCCGTCGGACTCGACGACGACGGTGCTCAAGAAGATCGTGCTGCAGCAGGTGAACGTGCCGACCTCGACGCTGGAGGACGCCGGGCTCGACGTGTCCGACGTGCGCGAGGTGCGGCTGACCGCGGCCACGGGCGCCGACGCGACGACCACGGGGGCGGCGTACCTGTCCGACCTCGCGTGGGAGTCGTCCTCGCTCGGGACGCCGACGGTGAAGAAGGAGAACACCGTCAACGTCTTCGCGACCGCCGTCGAGGAGGGCGCCTCGGCCGGTACCGCCGACGTGGGCGTCTACCTCGCCCAGCCGGCGACCAAGCCGGTCGTCGCCTACGTCAGCGTCCTGGGCTCCGCCTCGGGCCGCGCCGGCATCGCGATGGAGAAGGTCACCTTCGCGCCCGGCGAGACGTGCAAGGTCGTCACCGGGTCGATCCTCGGCGACAGCCTGGCGTCGACGTCGGCGAGCACCGCGGTGAAGGTCTCGGCGATCAACACCTCCGGTGCGGTCATGGGTGCCAAGGCGTTCGGTTACCTCACGGTCCGTGAGGACGACGGCGTCACCGGCTCGGCCACGGCGCTGCCGCCGGTCGGCGCGCAGGGCGACCCGTGCGAGGAGCTGGCGCGCTCGACCGAGGTCGGTGCCGTCACGGTCGACGACCCCACGCCCGCCCCGGGTGGTGCGGTCACGCTGACGGCGTCGGGCTACCGGTCCGGCGAGGGCGTCACGTTCTCGCTCGGCTCGAGCACGCTCGGCACCGCGATCGCCGACCCCTCCGGGAAGGCCGTGCTCAGCGCGACCGTCCCGGCCGACGCCGCCATCGGCGAGGCGACCGTCAAGGCGGTCGGCGCGGGCTACGGCCTCACGTCGACCGGCTCGCTCGAGGTGCTGACCGAGACGTCCACGGCGCTGGCGATCGACCCGGAGCTCCCGGCGATCAACCAGCCCGTGACGCTCACGGCCACGGTCACGGGCGGCGACGGCGGCACCGTCACCTTCGCCGACGGCGACACGGTGCTCGGCACGTCGGTCGTCGAGGGCGGCACGGCCACCCTCGCGGTGCCCGGCTTCAAGGCCGGCTCGCACGAGCTGGTGGCGTCGCTCGCGAAGACGGCGACCGCGCAGGCGTCGCAGTCGGGTGCGGTCTCGTTCACCCTCACCAAGGGTGCCTCGACGATCGCGCTGGTCATGGCGTCGGCCGAGAGCACCTTCGGCGACCCGCTGAAGGGTGCCGTGGCGGTCGCCGGGGCCGACGAGGGCACGGTGACGGTCACCGTCGCCGGAACGCCCGTGACGGTCAGGCTCGACGCCCAGGGCACGGGACGCTTCGAGCTCCCGGCCACGCTGAAGGTCGGCTCGCACACGGTGAGCGCGGTCTTCGACGGCACCGACGAGGTCGAGGCGAGCGGCACGGCCACGGCCGACGTCACCGTGGTGAAGCGCGCGACGACGACGGTCACGAACGCGACGTCGTCGGTCAAGCGGAGCGCGACGTACCGGGTGCGCGCGACGGTCTCGCCGACCGTGGCGGGCGTCGCTCCGTCGGGCTCGGTGCGGGTGTACGTCAAGGCGCCGGGCGCCAAGTCGTTCACCTGGGCCAAGACGGTGCGCCTGTCCGGCGGCACGGTCGTGACCACGCTCAAGGCGCCGAGGACGAAGGGCACGCTGTCGGTCCGCACGGTCTACGTGGGCGACGGCTCCTTCACCGGGAGCACCAGCGCGACGAAGGGGGTGCGCATCCGCTGACGCGCTGAGCACGCCGACGGGCGTCCGGTCCACCACGGACCGGGCGCCCGTCGTCCGTCCGTGCGATCCACGACGCTGCTCGTGGCGTCGCGCGACGGTGTCGGTCTACGGTCGAGGTGGTCCATCGATCAACACAGGGGGAGACCATGAGACGTCTTGACGGTAGAGGCGTTGCGGCGGTGCTGGCCGGCATCCTCGTACTGGGCCCGGCCGCCTTCGTCCCAGCGCAGGCTGACGGAAGCGACGACTTGACGGACAGCGAGTTCGTGCCGCGAGCTACCGCCACGGATGGGCGGTACGTCGCTGCGAGCGATCCAGCCGAGGCCGAACGACTGTTGGACGGGCTCGAGTCTGGACGCGTGGCGGCCGCTGGGGTCGCGTACGGTCCGTGCAGGCTCTATCCGTCTCCGATCCGCATCCGTTCGGATGGCAAGGTCGGGACCAAGCCGCAGACGAAGTGCACGACGGCGGTGACGAGCATCCGACACTCGACGGACATGCGCTACAAGTCCTTCATCTGGTGGAAGCTCAAAGGCACGAAGACGGCGGCGAACGCGGGCCAGTCGTCGCTTCAACAGAAGAACGTAGGGTTTGCCTGCGTCAGCGACGAGAGCAGCGGGTGGGGAAGTACGACCCTCGGCACCGTCGTCTTCGGCGGGAAGACCTACTACGCACGGGTCTACCCGGACCGCGTCACGTTGAAGTGCGGTGGCTGATGACCACATGGAGTGCGTGGGTCGTCGAGCTGGGCCCCGACGAGGACGCGCTGGAGCCTGCGATCGTCGTCGGCACGGAGGAGGAGGCGAGGCGGCGACTGGAGCAGGCGCACGAGGGCGCTCCGCACCTGCGCAATCTCGCCCAGGACTGGCCCTTGCGCTCCACCACGCCGATCGGCCCCGACGAGCGCCGGACCGTGCATCTCCTGCTGGGCGCCGAGGACTCCCTCGAGGTCTTCGACGACGCAGTGGAGGCCGAGCTCGCACGGCAGCGATGCTCGACGCCGGCGCGTGTCGTGGCAGCGGTGACCAACACCTGGCTCGGCGCGCCGCCCGAGGCGCGACGACGCTAGGGTGGACCTCACCAACGACAGGGGAGCGCCACCCGCAGAGGGCGCTGAGAGTGCGGAACAGCCGCAGACCCTTGAACCTGCTCCGGTTAGCACCGGCGAAGGGAGTCACGATGAGTAGTTCTGCATCCACGCGTCCGTCCACCGACCTGGGGTCGTCGTTGCGGTACCGCACCGTCGACCTGGTCACGATCGCGACGCTCGCCGTCGCCCTCGGCGTCACCTTCTGGGTCTGGGGGAAGGCCTACGGCGGCATCAGTGCCCTGGCGGTCTTCTCGTTCCCGCCGTCCGTCGGTGTGCTGGCCGGGCCCTGGCTCCTCGCCGGTGTCGTCGGGGGCCTGATCGTCCGCCGCCCGGGCGCGGCGCTCGTGACCGAGCTCGCCGCCGCCGCGGTGTCGGCGCTCGTCCCGGGCGGCACCGAGTGGGGTCTGGGCGTCCTCGCCTCGGGCCTGGTGCAGGGACTCGGCGCCGAGCTCGTCCTCGCGCTGTTCCTGTACCGACGGTTCTCGCTCGGCGTCGCCGTCCTGGCCGGGGCCGGGGCCGGTGCCTTCGGCTCGGTCTACGAGTGGTTCGCCTACTGGGAGGGCGTCTTCTCCGGGACCGACCGCCTGATCCACCTCGGCCTCTTCGCCCTCTCCGGCGCGGTCGTCGCCGGTGCCGGAGGGTGGCTGCTGGTGCGCGCGCTGGCCCGCGCCGGGGTGCTCGACGCCTTCGGACCCGGTCGCGAGCTGCACGAGCGGACCGCGGTCTGAGCCACCTCGAGCCAGGTCAGGTCCGCGTCGAGGGCCTGACCTGGCGCCCGCTCGGGCGTCGCGAGCCGGTGGTCACCGGCCTCGACGTGCGCGTCGACCCCGGCGAGCGGGTGATGCTCCTCGGCCCGAGCGGCGCGGGGAAGTCCACGCTGCTCCACGCCCTCGTCGGCGCCCTCGGCACCACGCTGTCGGGCGACCTGACCGGCTCGGTGGAGGTCGGCGGGGTCGTCGGCTTCGTGCCCCAGGCACCCGGCGACGCGGTGGTGGCCGAGCGGATCGGTCGCGACGTCGCGTTCGGCCCGGAGAACCGCGCCCTGCCCCGACCGGAGATCTGGAGCCGTGTCGACCGTGCGCTGGCCGACGTCGGGCTGCCGTACGGCCGCGAGCACCCGACGGCGGCGCTCTCCGGCGGGGAGCTGCAACGCCTGGCGCTCGCCGGCGCGCTGGCCGTCGCGCCCGACGTGCTGCTGCTCGACGAGCCGACGTCGATGCTCGACCCCGACCACGCCGCCTCCGTGCGCGAGGCGGTGCGCGCGACCGTCGGTGCCCGCGGTGCCACGCTGCTCGTCGTCGAGCACCGCATGGGCCCGTGGCTCGACCTCGTCGACCGGGTGCTGGTGCTCGGGCGCGACGGCACGCTCCTGGCCGACGTCGCTCCCGACGTGCTCGAGCGCGACCACGTCGAGGCCATGGGTCGGCTCGGACTCTGGATGCCCGGCCTGCCCGCCCTCAGGCCCCTGGAGGTCGACCCGCGCCTCGTGGCCCCGGCTGGCCCGGCGACCCCCGTCGTGGCCCAGGACCTCGTGGTCGAGCTGACCAGTCGGTCGATGCGCGGCGTCACGCGGACCCGTGCGCTCGACGGCGTGCACGCCCGGCTGGACCCGGGCCGGCTCACGGCCGTCACCGGGCCGAGCGGTGCCGGCAAGTCGACGCTGCTCGCCGCCCTCGGCGGGCTCCTCGAGCCGACGTCGGGGCGGGTGTCCCCGTCGCGTCACCGGCTCCGCAGCCGCGAGCTCGCCGCGCAGGTCGGCTGGTCGTCCCAGGTCCCCGAGCACGGGTTCGTCGCCGCGACGGTGCGCGAGGAGGTCGCGCTGACCGCCGGGCGGACCGGTCGCACCGTCGACGTCGACGCCCTGCTCGACGTCGTCGGGCTCGGTGCGCTGGCCTCGACCCACCCCTTCCGGCTCTCCGGCGGCGAGCAGCGACGCGTCTCGATGCTGACGGCCGTGGCGCACCGGCCCGAGCTGGTGCTGCTCGACGAGCCGACCGTGGGCCAGGACCGCGACACCTGGGCGGCCGTGGTCGGGCTCGCGCTCGCCGCGGCGGGGCAGGGTGCCGTCGTCGCGACGGCCACCCACGACGCCGACGTCGTCGACCTGGCACCCGGCCGGGTGGAGGTGGCCCGATGAGACGCACCCTGGCGCAGACGAACCCGCTGGCGCTGCTGTGGATCGGGCTGGCCGCGCTGATCGGCTCCTTCGCCGTCCGCGACCTGCCGTCCGCCGTCGCCGCGGCGGGCGCCTGGGCGCTGGCGGGCCTGCTCGTCCTGCCGTCGTGGCGCTACCCGTTGGCCTGCCTCGCGCTGTGCGGCGTCTCCGCCGGCCTGGTGGCGTACTCCGCCTGGCGGCTCGGCAACCCCGACCATGCGCCGGTGGCCGCGCTGCGGATCCTGGTGCTCGCGTGGCCGGGTGCCGTGGTCGTCGCGTTCGTCGACCTGTCGGACCTGGGCGACGAGCTCGCGCAGCGCCTCCACCTGCCCGACCGGCCCGTGGCCGCCTTCGTCGCGTCGCTGCAGCGGGTGTCGGGCTTCGGCGCGACCCTGCAGCAGGTGCTCCGGGCCCGCCGCGTGCGCGGCACCGGTCCGCACGGTCCGGTGTCGGCGGTGCGGCACGCCGGGTCGGTCACCTTCGCCATGTTGGCCGCCGCGCTGCGCGACGCCGGGCGGACGTCGATCGCGATGGACGCCCGCGGCTTCGCGACCGCGACGCGGCGCACCTGGGCGCAGGGCGTGCCGTGGACCCCGCGCGACACGACGGTCGTCGTGGTCGCGGCCCTCCTGGCGCTCGTGCCCGTGGTCGCGCGCGTCCTGACGTAGGTCGCAGGGGTGCACAAAGCGGACGAGGTCGTCTAGGCTGCGAACTAAGCAAGCGCTTAGTCGTCGCCCGAGGGCGACCTGTCCCGGAGGTAGTCCCATGGCCCGCGTGTTCGACAGTCTCGACGACTTCAAGGCAGCTGCCGGGCAGGAGCTCGGCACCAGCGACTGGGTGACCGTGACGCAGGAGCAGATCAACACCTTCGCCGACGCCACCGGCGACCACCAGTGGATCCACGTCGACCCCGAGCGCGCCGCGTCGGGGCCGTTCGGCGGCACGATCGCGCACGGCTACCTGACGCTGTCGCTCCTGCCGGTCTTCTCCGAGAACATCTACGCGGTCAACGGCCTGGCGATGGGCGTGAACTACGGCGCCAACAAGGTGCGCTTCCCGAACCCGGTCCCGGTCGACTCGCGGCTGCGCGCGACGGCGACGCTCAAGGAGACCAGCGACATCCCGATCGGCACCCAGGCCGTCATCACGTTCGTCGTCGAGCGCGAGGGCGCCGAGAAGCCGGTCTGCATCGCCGAGGTCGTCTACGTGATGGCGGCGGCCTGACATGCACTTCGCCTTCGACGAGACCACCACGGAGCTGATCGCCAAGCTCGAGGCCTTCATGGACGAGGCCGTCTACCCGGCCGAGGCCGAGGCCGCCGAGCAGATCGAGGCGCTCTACGCCGAGGACCGCTGGGACCCGCCGGCCGTGCTCGACGGCCTGAAGGAGCAGGCGCGCGAGCGCGGGCTCTGGAACTTCTTCCTGGCCGGCCACCCGGAGGAGGGCGGCCTGACCAACCTGCAGTACGCGCCGCTCGCCGAGATCACCGGCCGCTCCATCCAGCTCGCGCCGGCCGCGCTCAACTGCGCCGCGCCCGACACGGGCAACATGGAGGTGCTGACCATGTTCGGCACCCCCGAGCAGAAGGAGCAGTGGCTGCGTCCGCTGCTCGACGGCCAGATCCGCTCGGCGTTCGCGATGACCGAGCCCGACGTCGCCTCCTCCGACGCGACCAACATCGGGCTCTCGATCGTCCGCGACGGCGACGAGTACGTCATCAACGGTCGCAAGTGGTGGATCACCGGCGCGATGAACCCCAACTGCCGGGTCTTCATCGTCATGGGCAAGACCGACCCGTCGGCCGAGCGGCACCGCCAGCAGTCGATGATCCTCGTCCCGCGTGACACCCCGGGCCTCGAGGTCGTGCGCGGCATGCACGTCTTCGGCTACCACGACCGCGACCACGGCGGGCACGCCGAGCTGCGGTTCACCGACGTCCGCGTGCCCGCGTCGAACCTCATCGGCGGCGAGGGCGAGGGCTTCGCGATCGCCCAGGCCCGTCTCGGGCCCGGCCGGATCCACCACTGCATGCGCTCGATCGGCATCGCCGAGCGCGCCGTCGAGTACATGTGCGAGCGGGCGCTGAGCCGCACCACGTTCGGCAAGCCGATCGCCCAGCAGGGTGTGGTGCAGGACTGGATCGCCGAGTCGCGCGTGCGGCTCGAGCAGCTGCGCCTGCTGACGCTCAAGACCGCGTGGCTCATGGACACCGTCGGCAACCGCGGCGCCCACAAGGAGATCCAGGCGATCAAGATCGCCACGCCCCAGACGGTCGAGTGGATCCTCGACAAGGCCATCCAGGTGCACGGCGCCGGCGGCCTCAGCCAGGACTTCCCGCTCGCGGAGATGTTCGCCGGCATCCGCACCCTGCGCTTCGCCGACGGGCCCGACGAGGTGCACAAGGCCTCGCTCGCGCGCGCCGAGCTGAAGAAGTACGCGGCTCGCGGATGAGGGTGGAGGGCGCGACCGCCGTCGTCACCGGCGCGGCCGGGGGCATCGGCCTCGCGGTGGCGCGGGCGCTGCTCGAGCGCGGTGCCGCCTCGGTCGTGCTGGCCGACCTCGACGGCGACCGGCTCGCCGACGCGGCCTCGGCGCTGGGCGAGGAGTTCGGCGAGCGGGTGCTGCACCGGGCGGCCGACGTGACGGCGCAGATCGGCGTCGACGCCGTGCTGCAGACGTCGCCGGCCCCCGTCGACCTCTACGTCGCGAACGCCGGCGTCTTCCAGGGCTTCGGCCTCGACGCGTCGCCGCAGGACTGGGCGGCGTCGTGGGAGGTCAACGTCATGGCCCACGTGGCGGCGGCGCGGGCGCTCGTGCCGCAGTGGCTGGAGCGGGGCGCGACGGACGGCCCGGCGGGCTGCTTCGTGAGCGTGGCGTCGGCGGCGGGGCTGCTGACCCAGCTGGGCTCGCCCACCTACTCGGTGACCAAGCACGCCGCCGTCGGCTTCGCCGAGTGGCTGGCGGCCACCTACGGCGACCGCGGCGTCCAGGTGACGACGGCCTGCCCGATGGGCGTGCGCACGGCGATGCTCGAGGAGGGCGAGACGTCGACCGACACCGACGCGCGTCTCGGCATGCGGGCGGTCACGTCGGCGGGCGAGGCGCTCGACGCGTCCGACGTCGCCGCCACGATCCTCGACGCGGTCGAGGCCGGCCGCTTCCAGGCCCTGCCCCACCCCGAGGTCGCCACGATGTGGGCCCAGAAGGCGTCCGACCCCGACCGCTGGGTCGCCGGCATGCAGCGCTACCGCCGCACCCTCGAGTCCTGATCCCCCGATCTCCGCGTTCTGCGGACTTGGTGACGGTTTCCGCCGGACAAACCGTCACCAGGTCCGCAGAACGCGGTGAGGGGCCAGGGCTGCGGGGTCGGCGGGCGGGGTGGGTAGGGTCGCGGCCATGAAGATCGGACCCGGCCTCGTGGTGCCCGCCCTCGCCGAGCTCGTCGTGCTGGCGCTCTACGTCACCGACGTGCTGGGCGACGTCCCGTGGCCCGACGGCTTCGTCCTGCCGGGCCGCGTCCTGCTCGTCGTGGCGGCCCTCGTCGTCGCCGGCATCTGCTACCAGGCGTGGGCGACGGTCGCCTCCGAGCAGCGCACCCCGCTGGTGCACGCCGCGGCCGCTGCGTCGCTGGTCGGCGGTGCCGCGCTGACGTCGGCCGTCTTCTCCGCACCCGAGGGCGCGCTGCTGGGCGCGCACGCCCTCGCGACGCTCGGCACGGCCGCCCTCGTCGCCGCCGTCGTCTGCCACCAGATGACGACAGCACGCCGCAGCCTGGGCTGAGTCCCGACCCTCGCCCCCTGACGCGACGACGCCCCGCCCGTGACCCGGGCGGGGCGTCGTGCTCGGCGCCGGTGGGAGATCAGGCGCCGATGTCGCCGCCGTCCTTGCGTCGGACGAGGGCGATCGCCGGACGGGGCAGGGAGGTGCCGCCGTCGGGCCAGTGGGACGCCGGCGCGTCCGCGGTGGCGCCGTCCTTCTCGCCCGGGTGCTGGACGCAGACCAGGACGCGCTTGCGCTGCACGACCGGACCGCAGGTCTCCGCACCGAACGGCACCGTGAGGAACTGGCGGGTCAGGCCGCGGTCACGACCCTCCACCGCCACGCCGAACAGGCCGTCGTTCGAGCCGAGCGCGTTGCCGTCCGTGGAGATCCACAGGTTCCCGTGCCGGTCGAACGCGACGTTGTCGGGGCAGGAGATCGGCGAGACCTGCGACTTGTCGTAGCCGCCGAAGTACGTCGACGCGTCGTTCGGGTCACCGCAGACGAGCAGCAGGTTCCACTCGAAACGGGTCGACGCGCTGTCGTTGCGACGCTCCGTCAGCTCCAGCACGTGGCCGTTCTTGTTGGCCTTGCGCGGGTTGGCCTCGTCGGGGCCGGCCTTGCCGGACGCGCCGCGGTTGGAGTTGTTCGTCAGGGCGACGTAGACCTTGCCGCTCACCGGGCTCGGCTCGACGTCCTCCGGGCGGTCCATCTTCGTGGCGCCGACCTGGTCGGCGGCCAGGCGCGTGAACAGGAGCACCTCCTCGGCGGTGAAGCCCTGCACGAACGAGCGGTCGCCGCTCACGAGCGGGATCCAGGCGCCCGAGCCGTCGAACTCGCCGTCCTTCGGCAGCGTGCCCGAGCCGTCGATCTGCGCCGACGGGGAGTCACCGGTCAGCCGGGCGACGTAGAGCGTGCCGTGGTCGAGCAGCGTGTCGTTGTGGCGCTTCGCCGCACGCGAGGTGCCCTTCTTGACCTTGTCGCGCGACACGAACTTGTAGAGGTAGTCGAAGCGCTCGTCGTCGCCCATGTACACCGCGACGCGACCGTCCTTCGTGATGCGCGGCTGCGCCGCCTCGTGCTTGAAGCGGCCGAGGGCGGTGCGCTTGCGCGGGGTCGACGTCGGGTCGTAGGGGTCGATCTCGACGATCCACCCGAAGCGGTTGACCTCGTTCGGCTCGACGGTCAGGTCGAAGCGCTCGTCGAACTTCTCCCACTGGCGGGTCGTGGCGTTGCCGGACACGCCGTAGCGGGCGAGGCGCTGCGCCGTCGTCGGGTCGCTGACCTGCGCGGCGTTGGCGAAGTACTGGTTGAAGTTCTCCTCCGCGGTCAGCCAGGTGCCCCAGGGGGTGGTGCCGCCGGAGCAGTTGTTCAGCGTGCCCAGCACCGTGCGGCCCTTCGGGTCGGCCTTCGTGCGGACGAGCGCGTGCCCGGCGACGGGCCCGGTCAGCACGAACCGCGACTGCGTGTGGAACCGCCGGTTGAGGCGGTGGCCGACGACCGGCTTCAGCGAGCCCGAGCGGGTCTCCTGCACCGTGACGACGGACAGGCCGTGCGCGGCCCACGACGTCTCGACCTGCTCCTTGGTCGGGTTGGCCGGGTCGTAGCCGGGGTACATCATCTCCTCGGTCGTGTACTCGTGGTTGGCCACGAGCAGCTGCGTGCCGCGTGCGAGCGGGAGCAGGGCGAGGAAGTCGTTGTTGAAGCCGAACTGGCGACGCTGCGCGGCACCGCTCTGCGTGGTCGGCGACCAGCGCGGCGAGTCCTTGAACAGCGGGTCGCCCCAGCGGATGACGACGTCCTGCGTGTAGCCCTCGGGCACGGTGAGGGCGTCGGCGGTGTTCGGGGCGACGGGCCGGAAGCGCAGCCCGAACGGGCCCTTCTTCGCGGTCGTCGACGCGGGGCCGCGCTGGGCGGAGGGCAGGCTGACCGGGGCGGCGGCCACCGGGCCGGCGAACGCGGCGGTGGCGGCCGTGGCGGCACCGATGACGGCACCGGCGCGCAGGACGCCGCGGCGGCTGGCGACCTGCGCCATGACGTCGGCGAAGGTCTCGTTCGACGACGTGTTGGGCGCGTCGTGGGAGCACGCGTCGCCGCAGCGGTAGAGACACGTCATGGCCGCGCGGCCGGACGCACAGGGGGCGGTGGGGGAGCAGCCCTCGACGTCGCCGGTGAGCGGGACGACGGGGAGCAGGGGGCGTTCGGGCGAGATCGTCACGAGAAGAATTCCTCCAGAGCCGGGGGACGTCGGGCCGTCCCCCTCGACGTGCTGACGCTAGGGAAGACGCCCCACGCCGACGTGGACCTGCGGTGAACACGAGGTGACGGCCTGCTCGGCGGACGGGTGGGCCGGGCGGACTACCCTCGGCGACATGGCCATCGAGCTCCGCACCCCCGCCCAGGTCGACGAGATGCGTGCCGCCGGACAGTTCGTCGGCGAGGTCCTGACCGCCCTCGTCGACGCCGCCGAGCACGTCCTCGTCGGGCACGAAGGCGTCCTCGTAGAGGACCTCGCAGTGGCCGCCCAGCATCGAGGTGTCGACCATGCCCACGTGTCGGGTGACGGTCAGCCCCTCGGTCGAGGCGGGCATGAGGAACATGGTGGCGCCACCGGCACCGCCCGGCTCCCCGCTGGTGCGGGCCATGGTGATGAAGAAGCCGGCCCCGTCGGCGCCGGTGATGAAGCGCTTGAGTCCGTTGACGACCCACCCGCCGTCGACCCTGGTCGCCCGCGTGGCGAGCATCGAGGGGTCGGCGCCTGCGCCCGGCGCCGGCTCGGTCATCGCGAAGGCCGAGCGCACGTCGCCACGGGCGAGCGGCTCGAGGTACTTCTCCCGCTGGGCGGTCGAGGCGATGTGGTCGAGCATGTGGATGTTGCCCTCGTCGGGGGCGTTGATGTTGAGGGCGACCGGGCCGAAGAGGGAGTAGCCGGCCTCCTCGAAGACCGGCGCCCGGTCGACCATGCCGAGCCCCAGACCACCGCAGTCGACGGGGGCGTGCGGCGCGAAGACCCCCGCCTCCTTCGCCGCTGCCTGCAGCCGCGCGCCTACGGGCTCGCCGCCGGCGGCCTCGATGTCGCCGTCGTGCTCGTCGTCGAGCGGCAGCACGACCTCGCGCACCAGCGCACGGGTGCTCTCGACGATCGACTGGACCTCCTGCGAGACCTGCATGGCTCTCCTCCTCCGCGTGTGGGTCGGGCCCGACCTCCGGGCGCCCCTACCGATCACTCGCTCGGTAGAGCAG
>NZ_LUNF01000100.1:0-14664 GCF_001626145.1 Aeromicrobium sp. REDSEA-S32_B7 | reverse complement strand
GGAAGAAGCACTGCCCACCCCACCCCCAAGGGCACCCAAGATTCTTCATTCACGCGCGGGAAGTTGAACGCTTCTGCGTTCGCGACGGGATCCCGCAGCAAACGCAGAACCCTTGGACCTCCGACGCACGAACGCAGATTCTTGCGTCCACCCCCAGCACGAACCCACAGCCCGAGACCTCGGACCAGCTCCGCCGCCAGCCGCCCGGTCGAGGCCCTTGCGGAGACCAGCCCCAGCGAGAGCCGAGGCAGCGCACCAGCAAGCCCAGACCCCCTTCAGCAGCGCACCAGCAGGTCAAGACACCCTGCGGCAGCGCACCAGCAAGTGGAGACCCCCTGCGGCAGCGCACCAGCAGGTCGAGAACCCCTACCCCCGCGGCGCCGAGGGCCTGCGCGAGGTTCCCCGGACCCCGGGCGAGGCGGGTGTCGGCGACGTCGCCGCGACGCTCGCGGGCGAGGTCGAGTCCGTCCACGACGCGCCCGGCCCGCACGAGCACGGCCGCGGCCTGCTCGGTCGGTCCGGTCACGACGTTCGCGCACCAGTGGATGCCGTACGAGCGGTACACGTAGAGGCGCCAGGGCGGGCCGTACATGATCTCCGAGCGCGGCGTCCGCGTGTACGCGTGCGACGCCGGGTCGAGGATCCCGCCGTACGCCTCGACCTCGGTGATCCGCACGGTCACCCCGTGACCGCGCAGCTCACGGCCGAGCAGCGCCACGGCCCGCGCGGCGACGTCGTCGTCCGACGTCACGGCAGGTCCGGGACCGCGGTCGCCCTCACCCACTGGTCGAAGAGGTCGGTCTGCTCCCCCGCGACGTCCGCGACGACGCGCTCCAGGTCGGCCGTGTCGGCGTTGGCGTGGCGGAAGCGGTCGGTCCAGGTCCGCAGCACCGTGAAGAAGGCGTCGTCGCCGACCCGGCGGCGCAGCGCGTGCAACGTGAGGGCGCCGCGCTTGTAGACCCGGTCGTCGAACATCAGGTCGGGGCCGGGGTCGGCGAGCAGCAGGTCCTGGTCCTTCGCCTGCAGCTTCGCGTGGTGGTGGCGCGCGCGCTCGTCGGCGCTCTCGCGGCCGCACTCCTCCGACCACAGCCACTCGGCGTAGCAGGCGAAGCCCTCGTGCAGCCAGATGTCGTTCCAGTGCCGCAGCGTCACGCTGTTGCCGAACCACTGGTGGGCCAGCTCGTGCGCGATCAGTCGCTGTGCGTCCCACCCGTCGTGCAGGAGGTTCGGCCCGAAGATCGAGAGCCCCTGCGCCTCGAGCGGGATCTCGAGATCGTCGGGGGTGACGACCGCCAGGTACCGCTGGAACGGGTACGGGCCGAAGACCCGGTCGAAGAAGGCGACCATGGCGGGCTGGTCAACCAGGGCATCTTGGGCCTGCTCCCGCAGGCTGCCAGGCGCGACGAAGCCGACGGGCACCGGCGACGTCGCCTGCTGCTCCTCGACGAAGTCGCCCACGTGCACGGTCGCGAGGTAGGTGGCCATCGGCTCGGGCTGGTCGAAGACCTGCACGACCCGTCCCGCGGTGCGTCGCCGCTCGCCGGGCACGCCGTTGCCGACGACGGTGAACGCCTGCGGCACCGAGAGCTCCAGCCGGAACGGCGCCTTCGCGGACGGCAGGTCGTTGCACGGGAACCACGACGGCGCGCCGTGGGGCTGCGAGGCGACGATCGCGCCCTCCTCGAGCTCCTCCCAGCCTGCGTCGCCGTCGGGTCCGCGCATCGGGTGCGGGCGGCCGCCGTAGGCGACCATGATCTCGGCCTCCTCGCCCTCCGCCAACTCCCGACCCAGCTCGACGCTCACGGACGCGCGCTGCTGCCGGTACTTCGCGCGGGCGCCGTCGACGAGGAGCTTCTGCACCCGCAGGTCGTTGAGGTCCAGACGGACCTTCCGCAGCGGCTCGAGCGCACGCACGCCGAGGGTCGCGGTGCCGGTGAGCCGGTTGGACTCGGGGACGTAGTCGACGACGAGGTCGTAGCGGGTGACGGTGTACGACGGGTCGCCGTGGTGCGGGACGTAGCGCTCGTCGACGGACGCGGCGCGGCTCACGCGGGCGCCGTCGCGTCGGTCCAGGGGCCGATGGGGTTGCCGACCCAGCTGGTGCCGTCGGGCACGTGCTCGCCGCGCATCACCAGCGACCCGGGGCCGACCCGGGCGTGCCTGCCGATGCGTGCGGCGGGCAGCACGACGCCGTGCGGACCGAGCGTCGCCCCCGCGTCCAGCCTGACCTCGTCCATGCTGAGTATCCGATCATGGAAGAGGTGCGTCTGCACCACGCACCCCCGGTTGACGGTCGCGCCGTCGCCCACGGTCACGAGGTCGGGCTCGGGCCACCAGTACGTCTCGCACCAGACCCCCCGGCCGACGCGCGCCCCGAGGCTGCGCAGCCACAGCGGCAGCAGCGGCGTGCCCAGCGCCCAGCGGCAGAACCAGGGGGCGGCCACCACCTCGACGAAGGTGTCGGCGAGCTCGTTGCGCCACACGAAGCTGCTCCAGAGCGGGTGCTCCTCGGCCCTGACCCGACCGACGAGGACCCACTTGGCCGCAGTCGCGACGAGCGCCCCCACGACGCCGGCGGCGAGCAGGACCGGGCCGGCGACGAGCGCCGCGACCCACCACCCCGCACGGTCCGCGACCGTGACGATGCTGCCGGCGACGGCCAGGACGAGGAGGGCCGCTACACCGACGGCGAGCACGCGGCAGGCCTCGAGCGCCGCGCGCGCCACCCTGAGCCGTCGTCCCGGCTCGTAGGTGCGGGCCTCGTCGACCTCGCCGGCGGCGCGGCGGAGCCTCGTGGGCGGGCTCCCCAGCCACGACGACCCCTTGGTCGCCTTCGCGCGACGGGGTGCCGCCGACAGCACCGCGACCAGCCCGCGCGCCGGCACCTTGCGGCCGGGCGCTGCCATGCCCGAGTTGCCGACGAAGGCCCGACGCCCCACCTTCACGCGCTCGACCCGCAGCCACCCGCCACCGAGCTCGTACATGCCGAGCATCGTGTCGTCGGCGAGGAAGGCGCCGTCGCCGACCGACGTGAGGCTCGGCAGCAGGAGCACGGTCGACGCCTCCACGTCGGCCCCGACGTCGGCGCCGAGCGCGCGGAGCCACGTCGGCGTGAGGCTGCTGGAGTACAGCGGGAACAGCCACTCGCGGGCGCTGTCGAGGACGCGCAGCACCGTCCAGGCCGACCACGCCGCGCGGCCGTGCACGGGGTGCACCCCGGCCGCCACGCCGGTCGACGCACCCCGGACGACCGACCACACCAGCCCGGCGAGGACCAGCAGGGACCCGACCACGAGGACGGGCAGGAGCGCAACCAGCAGCAGCGCGAGGTCGGCGGGTGATTGCGGGTCGACACCGAGCGCCAGGGCCGCGCCGAGCGACGCCGCGGACACGAGCCCGACCGCGAGCGCCGGGAGCGCCGACAGCACGAGACCCGTCACCGCGTAGACCGTGGGCCAACCGCGACGGCGCGGTGCCGGCTCGAGCTCGGCCGGGCCACGCGCCTCACCGACGCGCGTCGCGGGGGCTCCGGCGGCGAAGCTGTCGTCGGCCACGTCGCCCAGCACCGTCGACCCTGCGCCGACCTCGGCGCGACGACCGACCACGACTCCGGGACCGAGCGTGCTGCGGACGCCGACGCGAGCCTCGGCCCGTACCCGGACCGGCCCCACGACGAGACGGTCGCCGTCGACCCACCAGCCCGAGAGGTCTGCCTCGGGCTCGACCGTGGACCCGCGGCCGAGGGTCAGCATGCCGGTGAGAGAGGGCAGCGCGTGCAGGTCGACTCCCGCACCCACCTTCGCGCCGAGCATCCGCGCGAAGACGGTCAGCACGCCGACGCTGGCGAGCGTGCCCACGCGGAGCTCCTCGACCAGGCGCTCGGCCGCCCACAGCCGCAGGTGCGTCGACCCGCCGCGCGGGTAGGTGCCGGGCGTCAGCCGACGCAGGAGCAGCCGCACGCCACCCGCGGCCGCGGCAGCCCGGACGGGCGGGAGCAGCAGCACCGCCGCGACCACGGTCGCCGTCCACCCGGGTCCCGGGAGCCACGACCAGTCCGTGGCGACGGCCAGCGCCTGCACCGCGAGCATCGTCCAGGCCACCCAGACCAGCCCGCCGACCGCGCGCAGCGGCAGGAGCAGGACCTGCTGGACCAGGCTCGACCGGCGGGGCACCGGCCGCACCTCGCGGACGTCGACGACGGCCGGGGTGGTGAGCGTGTCGAGACGAGCCGCGAGCGCACCCACCGTGGGCGCCTCGTAGACGTCGGCGACCGTCACCTCCGGGTGCGTCTCCCGCAGCCGAGCCACGAGCTGCGCCGCGGTGAGGCTCGAGCCACCGGCTTCGAAGAAGTCGTCGGCCGGCCCGCCGACGGCCGAGCCCAGGATGCGCGCCCACGCGTCGGCGACCAGCGCGGCGGTGCCGTCGAGCGACGCCTCGGTGCCGGTCTCGAGCGGCCACGGCAGGGCGTCGCGGTCGACCTTGCCCGACGTGCGGACCGGGATGGTCTCGACGACCGCGATGCGAGGCACCGCGGCCGCGGGCAGGCGCTCGCGCAGGGGCGCGCGCGCACTCCTCGCGTCCAGCGTCCCGTCGGTCACGACGTAGCCGACCAGGACGCTGTTGCCCGCCTCGGACCGACGCACGGCCGCGGCTGCCGCCTCGACGCCGGGCAGGGCGAGCAGGGCGCTGTCGACCTCACCGAGCTCGATGCGTCGTCCGCCGATCTTCACCTGGTCGTCGGCACGCCCGGCGAACAGCAGACCCGCCTCGTCGAGCACGACGCGGTCGCCGCTGCGGTAGGCGCGGTCCCACCCGAGCGAGGGCATCGGGGCGTAGGTCGCGGCGTCCTTCTCGGCGTCCAGGTACCGCGCGAGGCCGACACCGCCGATCACCAGCTGACCGGTCTCCCCCGGCCCGACAGGGCGTTCGTCGTCATCGACCACCGCGAGGTCCCAGCCCTCGAGCGGCAGGCCGATGCGGACCGGCTCGCCGGGCCGCAGCTGCGCGCCGCAGGCGACCACGGTCGCCTCGGTGGGCCCGTACGTGTTCCACACCTCACGGTCGGCGGTGGCGAACCGGTCGCCGATCTCCGGCGGGCAGGCCTCGCCGCCGAGGATCAGCAGCCGCACCGCGTCGAGCGCCTGCGCGGGCCACAGCGAGACCAGCGTCGGCACGGTCGAGACGACCGTGACGTCGTTCGCGACGAGCCACGGCGCGAGGTCCGCGCCACTGCGGACGAGCGAGCGCGGTGCAGGCACGAGGCAGGCGCCGTGCCGCCACGCCAGCCACATCTCCTCGCAGGAGGCGTCGAAGGCCACGCTGAGCCCGGCCATCACGCGGTCGCCGGGACCGAGAGGTGCGTCCTGGCAGAAGAGCACCGCCTCGGCGTCCACGAACGCCGCCGCGGAGCGGTGCGTGACGGCCACGCCCTTGGGCGTCCCGGTGGAGCCCGACGTGAAGATGATCCAGGCGTCGTCGTCGAGGGTCGGCGGCTCCACGCTGCCCGAGCCGCGCACGTCGTCGCGCAGGCGTCGCACCACGAGGCCGTCGGTCACGACCGCGTCGGCCTGGGCCTCGCGCAGCACGGTCGCTGCTCGCTCCTCCGGGTCGTCGACGTCGATCGGCACGTAGGCGGCACCGGCGAGCAGGACGCCCAGGATCGCGACGTGCAGGTCGGTGCTGCCCGAGGACACCCGCACCCCGACGCGGGCGCCGCGACCGACGCCGACGGCACCGAGCTCGTCGGCCAGCGCCGACGCCGTCTCGAGCAGGGTGTCGTAGGTCAGGACGACGTCGCCGCAGGCGAGCGCCGGCTCCTCGGCGTGGTCCCGGGCGGTGGCCTCCAGCACCTCGACGAGGGTGCGCGCGGGTGCCGCCCGGCCCGAACGCAGGAACGTGGCAGGGACGTCGACGTTCTCGAGCACCCGCGCATGATGCCAAGACCGCGTGAACGAGCCGTGAACACGGCGCGCTCCGGTGCCGAGGCGTCCGTCACGCTCCAGGGGCAGGCGGGCCGCCGACGCGGCCCACGAGGTCGTCGAGGTAGGCGTCGACGTCGCTCATGTCGTAGCCCGCGCCGAGGTGCACGGTGGCGAACCTCGCTTGCACGATGCGCTCGGCCAGGGCCGAGTCGGGACGGTCCGTCACGCGCGGCAGCACGTCGGCGAGGAAGTCGTCGACGTCGTCGACGCGGTACCCGGTGCGCCAGCGGGTCGTCCGGAACACCGGCCCGCTCACGACGCCGCCCGCGCCCGCACCTCGGCGAGCTGCTCGGCCACCCGGACCTGCGCGGTGCCGCCGCGCCCGTCGCGCGAGGCGATGGAGCCCCCGACCGACAGCACGCTGCGGACGTCGGGCGTCAGGTGCGGCGAGATGGCCGCGAAGTCGTCGTCGGAGAGGTCCCACAGCTCGATGCCGCGCTGCTCGCAGACCTGCACGCAGGCGCCGGAGACCTCGTGCGCCACGCGGAAGGGCACGCCCTGGCGCACGAGCCACTCGGCCACGTCGGTGGCGAGCGCGAAGCCCTGCGGCGCCAGCGCTGCCATGCGCTCGGTGTGGAAGGTGAGCGTGCGCACCATGCCGGTGAACGCCGGCAGCAGCACCTCGAGCGTGTCGACGGAGTCGAAGACCGGCTCCTTGTCCTCCTGCAGGTCGCGGTTGTAGGCCAGCGGGAGGGCCTTCAGGGTGGCCAGCAGGCCGGACAGGTTGCCGATCAGTCGCCCGGCCTTGCCGCGGGCCAGCTCGGCGATGTCGGGGTTCTTCTTCTGCGGCATGATGCTCGAGCCCGTGGAGTACCCGTCGTCGAGCGTGACGAAGTCGAACTCCTTGGTGTTCCAGAGGATGATCTCCTCCGCCAGACGTGACACGTCGACCCCGACCTGGGCGAGCACGAACGCCAGCTCGGCCACGACGTCACGCGACGCCGTGCCGTCGATCGAGTTCGGCGTCGAGCCCGTGAAGCCGAGCGACGCGGCGACCTTCTCCGGGTCGAGACCGAGCGAGGAGCCGGCCAGCGCGCCCGAGCCGTACGGCGACCCGCCGGCGACGCGCGCGTCCCAGTCGGCGAGCCGGTCGAGGTCGCGCACGAGCGGCCAGGCGTGCGCGAGGAGGTGGTGCGACAGGAGCACCGGCTGGGCGTGCTGCAGGTGCGTGCGCCCCGGCATCGGTGCGCCCAGGTGACGCTCCGCCTGGTCGGCGAGAGCACCGACGAGCGCGCGTAGCAGCTCGCCGATGCGTGCGGCGTGCTCGCGCAGGTACATCGTGAACAGGGTGGCGACCTGGTCGTTGCGCGACCGGCCCGCGCGCAGCCGACCGCCGAGGTCGGGGCCGAGACGCTCCATCAGCCCACGCTCGAGGGCCGAGTGCACGTCCTCGTCGCCCGGCTGCGCCGTGAAGGCGCCGGAGGCGACATCGGCGTCGAGCGCGTCGATGCCCGCGAGCATCGCGACCAGGTCGTCGTCGGTCAGCAGGCCGGCGGTGTGCAGCACCTGGGCGTGCGCACGGGAGCCCTGCAGGTCGTAGGGCGCGAGCCGCCAGTCGAAGTGGGTCGAGCGCGACAGCTCCGTCAGCTCCGGCGACGGACCGCCCGCGAAGCGACCGCCCCAGAGACGGGAGTCGCCCGGGGTGTCGTTCTGGGTGCCCGAGGGGACGTCGGACGGGCTCTGCTCGGTCATGCGGGTCCCTCGCTGGTGGATCGGGTGTCGGTGGGGAGCTCGGCGAGCTCGGTCAGACGGGCGGCGACGGTCGCGCCGCCCTCGGGGTCACGACAGATCATCATGACGGTGTCGTCGCCGGCGATGGTGCCCAGCACCTCGACGGCGCCCGTGTGGTCGATGGCCGAGGCCAGGAACTGGGCGGCGCCGGGCGGGGTGCGCAGCACGACGAGGTTGGCCGACGACTCGGCCGAGACCAGCAGCTCGCGCAGCAGACGGGTCAGCCGCTGCTGCGAGGCGGCGCTGTCCTGCGCGGCGCGGGGCGTGCGGTCGCCGCCCTCGCCGGGCACGGCGTAGACCAGCGCGCCGTCGGGGTTGCGCACGCGCACGGCGTCGAGCTCCACGAGGTCACGCGAGACCGTCGAGGCGGTCGCGGTGACGCCCTGCTCCTGCAGCAGCGCCGCCAGCTCGCCCTGCGAGCGCACCGGCGTGCGGCCCAGCAGCTCGATGATGAGCCGCTGGCGCGCGCGCTTGGTGTCGGGGATGCTCACGAGCGCTCCAGCAGGAACGCGAGCAGGGCCTTCTGGGCGTGCAGGCGGTTCTCCGCCTCGTCCCAGACGACGCTGCGCGGTCCCTCGAGCACGTCCTCGGCGATCTCCAGGCCTCGGTAGGCGGGCAGGCAGTGCAGCACGATCGCGTCCTTCGCGGCGTGCTGCAGCAGCGCACCGGTCACGGCGTACGGGCCGAAGGTGGCGATGCGCTCGGCCTTCTCGGCCTCCTGGCCCATCGAGACCCACGTGTCGGTGATGACGACGTCGGCACCGCGCACCGCCTCGACCGGGTCGTCGGTGACGGTCACGGATCCACCGGTACCAGCGGCGACCTTCTCGGCGTCGGCGACCACGTGGCCGGCGGGGGCATAACCCTCGGGTGCTCCGACCCGCACGTGCATCCCCGCGACCGCGCCGCCGAGGACGTAGGAGTGCGCCATGTTGTTGGCGCCGTCCCCCACGAAGGCGACGGTCAGGCCGGCCAGCGTGCCCTTGTGCTCGCGCACCGTCAGCCAGTCGGCCAGCAGCTGGCAGGGGTGGAAGTCGTCGCTGAGCGCGTTGACCACGGGCACGCCGGCGTGCCGCGCCATCTCCTCCAGGTCGGCCTGTGCGTAGGTGCGCCAGACGACGGCGTCGACCATGCGGCCGAGCACGCGGGCCGTGTCGGCCACCGGCTCGCCGCGGCCGGCCTGGGTGGTCGCGGCGTCGAGGATGACGCAGTGCCCGCCGAGCTGGGCGACGCCGACGGAGAACGACACCCGCGTGCGCGTGGACGACTTGTCGAAGACGACCGCCACGGAGCGCGGACCCTCGAGCGGACGGAAGGCGAACGGCTCGGCCTTCATCCGCAGCGCCAGGTCGAGCACCTCGGCCTGCTCCGCCGGGCTGAGGTCGTCGTCGCGCAGCAGGTGCCGCACGATGGCCGTGGCGGTCATGCGAGCACCTCCGAGATCACCGCGGAGAGCGTGGTGGTGGCGTGCGCCGCCTCGGCCTCGGTGAGCACGAGCGGCGGGACGATGCGCAGGCGGTCGGGCGTCGGTGCGTTGAGGACGAGCCCGGCGTCGAGCGCGGCCTTCTGCACGTCGGCCGCACGGGGGTCCGTGAGCACGACGCCCAACATGAGGCCACGTCCGGTGACCTCGGCCACCCGGGGGTGCGCGGCCAGTGCGGACGCGAGCTGGTCACCGCGGGTCGTGGCCTGGGCGAGCAGGCCGTCGGACTCGATCGTGTCGAGCACCGCGAGCGCCGCCGCGCAGGCCACCGGGTTGCCGCCGAAGGTCGTGCCGTGGTTGCCGGGACCGAGCAGGGTCGCGGCGTCGCCGATGCCGATGCACGCGCCGACGGGGAACCCGCCGCCGAGACCCTTGGCCAGCGTCACCAGGTCGGGCACGACCCCGGACTCCTGGAACGCGAACCAGGCGCCGGTGCGCCCGACGCCGGTCTGGACCTCGTCGATCCAGAGCAGGGCGCCGTGCTCGCGGGTGATCGCGCGGGCCCGGGCCAGGTAGCCCTCCGGCGGCACGACCACGCCAGCCTCGCCCTGGATGGGCTCGAGCAGCACGGCCGCGACCGTGTCGTCGACCGCCGCGGTCAGCGCGTCGGCGTCGCCGTACGGGACCCAGCGCACGTCGCCCGGCAGCGGCTCGAACGGCTCGCGGTACGCCGCCTTCGACGTCAGGGCGAGCGCGCCCATCGAACGTCCGTGGAAGCTTCCCTCGGCGACGACGACCGTCGTGCGACCCGTGCGCCGGGTGGCCTTGAACGCCGCCTCGTTGGCCTCGGTGCCGGAGTTCGCGAAGAACGTGCGCACGGGCACGTCGGCCCCCTCGTCCGAACCTGGGTCGAGCAGGGCGGCGAGCCGCTCGGCCAGCCGGACCTGCGGCTCGGTGGTGAAGAAGTTCGACACGTGCCCGAGGGTCCCGAGCTGCTCGGTGACCGCCTGCACGACGGCCGGGTGCGCGTGGCCCAGCGCGTTGACCGCGATCCCGGCCAGGAGGTCGAGGTAGTGGTTGCCGTCGACGTCCCAGACCGTGCTCCCCTCACCGCGCACCAGCACGCGCTGGGGGTCGCCGAAGGTGTTCATGACCGCGCCGCGGTAGCGCTCGGTCCACTGCTCGCCGCTCTCGGGACGACCCTGCGCGGCGTAGGGCAGGGTGGCGCGGGTGGGCTGGTCGGACGTGGTCACGACGTCTCCTTCGGTGCGCTCGTGGCGTACAGCGCGGTACGGATGCGGGTCTCGACGCCGGGCAGCACCTGCGTGCCGACGCCCTCGTCGGTGAAGATCTCCAGCAGCACGGCGTGCGGCTCGCGGCCGTCGACGACGGTCGCACCGCGCACCCCGCCCTCGACCGCCTCGAGGCAGGCCTGCATCTTCGGGATCATGCCCGACGCCAGCGTCGGGAGGATCTCGCGCAGTGCCTCCGGGGCGATCTCGCCGATCACGTCGGTGCTCTCGGGCCAGTCGCGGTACAGCCCCTCGACGTCGGTCAGCACCAGCAGCTTCTCCGCGCCGAGCGCGACGGCGAGCGCCGACGCCGCCGTGTCGGCGTTCACGTTGTGCACCTGCCCGGACGCGTCGGGCGCGATCGTCGAGACGACCGGGATGCGGCCGGCGTCGATGAGGTCCTGGACGGCCTCGGGGCGCACCTGGGTGACCTCGCCGACGAGGCCGATGTCGGTCTCGACGCCGTCGATGACGGGTCGCGTGGTGGTCGCCGTGAACAGGCCGGCGTCCTCGCCCGACAGGCCGACGGCGAGGGCTCCGTGCCGGTTCAGCAGACCGACGAGCTCACGGCCGACCTGGCCGGTGAGCACCATGCGGACGACGTCGACGGCCTCGGGGGTCGTGACGCGCAGCCCGCCGCGGAACTCCGACTCGATGCCGAGCCGGTCGAGCATCGCGCTGATCTGGGGTCCGCCACCGTGCACCACGACCGGCTTGAAGCCCGCCAGGCGCAGGAAGACGATGTCCTCGGCGAACGCCTGCTTCAGCGACTCGTCGGTCATCGCGTTGCCGCCGTACTTCACCACCACGACCTTGTCGTGGTAGCGCTTCAGCCACGGGAGCGCGCCGGCCAGCGTGGCCGCCTTCTCGGTGTGCTCGGCCCACTGCTCGCGCGTGTGGCCCGGGTCAGGGGTGCCGAAGGTGTCGTCGTCCGTCATCGGGGGTCCTCAGGAGGAGTAGGCGGAGTTCTCGTGAACGTAGGCGTGGGTCAGGTCGTTCGTCCAGACGGTCGCCGTCTCCGGCCCCGACTTCAGGTCGATGGTCACGGAGACCGCGCGGTCCTCCAGCGAGACGCTCGTCGCCGGCTCGCCGGGACCGCTGTCGCGGCACACCCACACGCCGTTGAGCGCGACGTCGAGGTCGGCGGGGTCGAACGTCGCCGACGTCGTGCCGACCGAGGCCAGCACGCGACCCCAGTTGGGGTCCTTGCCGAACACGGCGGCCTTGAACAGGTTGCTCCGGGCCACGGAGCGGGCGACCTCGACCGCGTCGTCCTCGCTCGCCGCGCCGCGGACCTCGATCGAGATCTCGTGGTCGGCGCCCTCGGCGTCGGCGAGCAGCTGCAGCGCGAGGTCGTGGCAGACCGTCGTCAGGTGCTCGGCCAGCTCGTCGACCGACGGGGTGGCGCCGGAGGCCCCGCTCGCCATGAGCAGCACGGTGTCGTTGGTCGACTGGCAGCCGTCGGAGTCCAGCCGGTCGAACGTCACACGGGTCGCCCGGCGCAGCGCCGCGTCGAGCGTGGCCGCGTCGACGTCGGCGTCGGTCGTGACGACCACGAGCATCGTGGCCAGCGCAGGCGCCAGCATGCCGGCACCCTTCGCCATGCCGCCCACCGTGAACGCCCGCCCTGCGGAGTCGGTGCCCTCGGCGACCGACTGCTTCGGGACGGTGTCGGTCGTCATGATGGCCGCTGCAGCCGCCGCTCCCCCGTCGTCGGACAGCTCCGCGTGCGCCGCCCGGACACCGGCGAGCAGGTCGTCGCGGTCGTTCAGCAGACCGATCAGGCCGGTCGAGCAGACCTGCACGTCGATCGCACCGACACCAACGAGCTCGCCCACGAGCTCGGCGGTGGCATGGGTCAGCTGGAAGCCCTCGGCGCCCGTGTAGCAGTTGGCGCCGCCGGAGTTCAGCACGACCGCCCGCGCCGAGCCGGTCTTGATCGCCTCGGCGCTCCAGAGGACCGGGTTGGCCCGGCACCGGGTGCTGGTGAAGACCGCCGCCGCTGCCGACGACGGACCGTCGTTGACGACGAGCGCGACGTCGGGCGCGCCGGTCGACTTCAGGCCGGCGGCGACACCGGCGGCGCGGAAGCCCTGTGCTGCGGTGACCGTCATGGCGCCACTCCCGTGGTGGTGAGGCCCGTGGTCTCCGGGAGGCCGAGGGCGAGGTTCATGGACTGGATCGCGCCACCGGCGGTGCCCTTGACGAGGTTGTCGATCACGGTGGTGACCACGAGGCGTCCGGCGGCCGAGTCGACGGCGACCTGGAGCTGGGCCGTGTTGGCGCCGAGCGTCGCGGCCGTCGTCGGCCACTGGCCCTCCGGCAGCAGGTGGACGAACGGCTCGCCCTCGCCGGGTCCCCCGTACGCCTGCTCGTAGACGCTGCGCACGCGCGCTGCGTCGACGCCGTCGGCGAGGCGCGCGGTGGCGGTCGCGAGGATGCCGCGGGCCATGGGCACGAGCGTGGGCGTGAAGGAGATGGTGACGTCCTCTCCTCCGGCCTTGGTGAGGTTCTGGATGATCTCGGGCACGTGGCGGTGCACGCCGCCGACGCCGTACGGCGACGCGGCGCCGAGGCCCTCGGAGGCGAGCAGGTGCGTCTTCGGCGCCTTGCCGGCACCGGAGAACCCGTTGGCGAGCACGGCGACGAGGTCGTCGGGCGCGACGACACCGGCCGCGATCGCCGGCTGCAGGCCGAGCGTCACGGCGGTGACGTTGCAGCCCGGGACCGCGATCCGCTTGACGCCGGCGAGGGCGTCGCGCTGACGGCTCTCGCCCACGAACAGCTCGGGCAGTCCGTAGGGCCAGGTGCCTGCGTGCTCGCTGCCGTAGAACGTCGTCCAGTCCTCGGCGCTCTCCAGCCGGTGGTCGGCGCCGCAGTCGATGACGAGCACGTCGTCACCGAGCTCGGCAGCGATGCGTCCGGACTCGCCGTGGGGCAGGCCGAGGAAGACGACGTCGTGACCGGCGAGGGTCGACGCGTCGGTCGGCTGGATCACGCGGTCGGCGAGGTCCACGAGGTGCGGCTGGTGCTCTCCCAGGCGCGAGCCCGCGGAGGACGCCGCGGTGACGGCGCCGATCGTCACGTCGGGGTGCGCGCCGAGGAGCCTCAGCACCTCGCCCCCGGCGTAGCCGCTCGCGCCGGCGACGGCAGCGGTGTAGGTCGTCATCGGTCCACCTTGTCAGGTCGGGTCGGGAAGGGGTGGGACGTCGGCACCCCGACGTCGGTGCTCAGTCGGTGCCGAGCTCCATCGCGGCGGCGTCGAGCGCCTGCTCCGTCTCGGTCGCGGCGGCCGGGTTGGCCTCGATGCGTAGGGCTCCGCCGGCGGGCAGCTCGCCGAAGAGCGTGCCGTTCTCGACGAGGACCTGGCCCTGGTCGAGGGGCTGGCCGGCGTACATCTCCAGCTTGGCGCGCGAGTCGGCGATGTCGAGGTTGCGCATCGTCAGCTGGCCGATCCGGTCGGTCGGGCCGAACACGGCGTTGTCGGTGCGCTCCATCGACAGCTTGTCGGGGTGGTAGGAGAAGTCCTTGCCGACGGTGGAGAGCACGGTGTAGTCCTCCCCGCGGCGCAGGCGGAGGGTCACCTCGCCGGTCACCAGGGAGGCCACCCAGCGCATCAGCGCCTCACGGATCATCAGGGCCTGTGGGTCCAGCCAGCGGCCCTCGTAGAGCAGACGACCCAGTTTGCGGCCCTCGTTGTGGTACTGGGCGACGGTGTCCTCGTTGTGGATGGCGTTGAGCAGCCGCTCGTAGGCGATCCACAGCAGCGCCATGCCCGGCGCCTCGTAGATGCCGCGGGACTTGGCTTCAATGATGCGGTTCTCGATCTGGTCGGACATGCCCAGGCCATGCCGGCCGCCGATGGCGTTGGCCTCCATGGCCAGCGCCACGGGGTCCCGGAAGGTCTCGCCGTTGATGGCGACCGGGCGGCCCTGGTCGAAGCGGATGCGCACGTCCTCGGTGGGGATCTCGACCGAGGGGTCCCAGAACTTCACACCCATGATCGGCTCGACGGTCTCCAGGGACACGTCGAGGTGCTCGAGGGTCTTCGCCTCGTGGGTGGCTCCCCAGATGTTGGCGTCGGTGGAGTACGCCTTCTCCTTGGAGTCGCGGTATGGCAGGTCGTGCTCGGTGAGCCACTGGCTCATCTCGGCGCGACCGCCGAGCTCGTCGACGAACTCCGGGTCCAGCCACGGCTTGTAGATCCGCAGGTCGGGGTTGGCCAGCAGGCCGTAGC
>NZ_LUNF01000010.1:0-3667 GCF_001626145.1 Aeromicrobium sp. REDSEA-S32_B7 | reverse complement strand
GAGGAGTACTGCTCCTCGGACCGGTCGTGCCAGTCGTGCCGTGCGGTCAACGCGGGTGCTCCGATGCAAGAGGTGGGTGTGGTCTGCGGGCAGGCCAGCGACAGTCGTCGACATGTCACGCTCCTTCACGCTCGGGGCGGCGCCGGGTGCCGGCACCGGGGTCCATGCTCGCGGGAGGACCCGGTGGGGTGCCACCGGTTTTCCCCCGTGGAGCCGCCAGAGGTCGCCGAGGTGGTCTGGACCAGTGCGGCGGTGCCACCAGGTTCGACGCCAGATCTTGGCGGCCTGCCAACGTACTGCCCAGTAATGCGCGTGGCCGGTTGACGCCACCCCGCTCCTGTCAGAGGGTGACGGCCCATACGTGATGGCGGTCACACAGGTGGCCAGTGGGTGGAGGGGGCGGTGCCGTGCTGGCGGTCAACAACCTCGAAGTGGTCTACGACGACGTCGTCGTAGCCCTGCGAGGGGTCTCGATCGAGGTGCCCGACGGGCGCATCGTGGCGCTGTTGGGCGCCAACGGTGCGGGGAAGTCGTCGTTGCTGCGGTCCCTCTCGGGCCTGCTCGACGTGCACCACGGCGAGATCCGCAAGGGCGGCATCACGCTGGACGGTGAGTCCGTGGACTCCCTGCGTCCGGCGCAGCTGGCCAAGCGCGGCATCAAGCACGTGCTGGAGGGGCGGCGGATCTTCAAGGAGCTCACCGTCGAGGAGAACCTCCGCGTCGGCGCCCACGCCGCGCCCCGCGACGCCGGCGACAACATGACCCGGGTCTTCGACCTCTTCCCGCGACTGGTCGAGCGCCGGCAGCAGACCGCCGGCTATCTCTCCGGCGGTGAGCAGCAGATGCTCGCGATCGGGCGCGCCCTGATGTCGGGCCCGCGCTACCTGCTGCTCGACGAGCCCAGCCTGGGGCTGGCGCCGCGGGTGGTCGGGCAGGCCTCGTGAGCGCCCCGGACAAGGCCGTGGACCCGGTCCTGGTCGTCGACGACGTGCGGCTGACCTTCGGGTCCGTCACGGCCGTGGACGGGGTGTCCTTCGACGTACGCCCCGACGAGCTGTTCGCGCTCATCGGCCCCAACGGCGCCGGCAAGACCAGCGTCTTCAACATCCTCTCCGGCGTCTACCGGCCCCAGCAGGGCTCGGTGAAGCTGCACGGTCACGAGCTGGTGGGCATGCGGCCGCCCGCGATCGCGCGGCTGGGCATGGCCCGGACCTTCCAGAACATCGAGCTGTTCGCCAACCTCACCGTGCTCGACAACCTGATGCTCGGGCGGCACCAGCACATCGGCTACGGCCCGCTCGCCGCCCTCACCTGGGTCGGCAGGGCCCGCCGCGAGGAGCTCGCGCACCGCGCTCGCGTGGAGGAGATCGTCGACTTCCTCGAGCTCACCGCCTGGCGCACCCTGCCGGTCGGCCTGCTGCCCTACGGCGTGCAGAAGCGCGTGGAGCTGGGGCGGGCGCTGGCGATGGACCCCCGCCTGCTGCTGCTCGACGAGCCCGTGGCCGGCATGAACCAGGAGGAGACCGAGGACATGGCCCGGTTCATCGTCGACATCCGCTCGGAGCTGAAGGTGCCGATGATCATGGTCGAGCACGACATGGACCTGGTGATGGCGGTCTGCGACACCATCCACGTCCTGGACTTCGGGTCGATCATCGCCTCCGGCGACCCGGCGGAGATCCGGCGCGACCCCGCGGTCCAGAAGGCCTACCTCGGCTATTCCGACGAGGACGGCGCGGAGGACGGGCACACTAGGACCGACCTGCCGGTTGTGACCGACGACACACTCGTCATCCCGGCGGTCCGGGAAGGAGCCGAGGCATGAGCGGCGTACCGATCCTCGAGGTCGTCGACCTGCACGCGGCCTACGGCCGCATCGAGGTGCTGCGCGGCGTCGACCTGGTCGTGCCCAAGGGGGCGGTCATGGCGCTGCTGGGACCCAACGGTGCCGGCAAGTCCACGCTGGTCAAGGTGATCTCCGGGCAGAAGAAGCCGACCTCGGGCGACATCCACCTCGGCGGCGTGCACGTGAAGGCCTCCGGCCCCGAGGAGCTGGCCCGGCTCGGGCTGTGCACGATCCCCGAGGGACGCTCGGTCTTCCCGAACCTCACGGTCGAGGAGAACCTCCTGCTGATGTCGTACGCCGGCGTGCCGGCCGAGGCCGTGCTGGAGACCGCCTTCGCCTACTTCCCCCGGCTCAAGGAGCGCCGCAAGCAGTTCGCGGGCACCATGTCGGGCGGCGAGCAGCAGATGGTCGCGATGTCGCGGGCCTTGGCCTCCGACCCGGCGCTGCTGCTCCTCGACGAGCTGTCCATGGGCCTGGCGCCCCTCATCGTGGACGAGCTCTACGAGACCGTCGGTCGGATCACCGAGACCGGCGTCTCCATCCTGTGCATCGAGCAGTTCGCCCGCACGGCGCTGAAGATCTCCGACTACGCCGCCGTCATGTCCGGTGGCCGTGTGGTCGCCACCGGCGAGCCCGGCGAGATCCTCGAGACGATGTCCGACGTCATCCTGGGAGGTGCCGCATGAGCGGCCGACACTCGACCCTTCGCCGTACCGGCGCCGGCCTGGCGGCTGCCGCCATGGTCTCCTTCGCCCTACCGGTCACGATCGGCACTGCTGCTCCGGCGGCGCCCTCGGCCGCGGCCCCAGCGTCGGTCGGCTCCGTGGTCCGCGCCGCGGACCCGGAGTTCGCCGGGTACGCCGCCACCACGACGGCGACGCCGGTGCGCGTGGAGATCTACGAGCCGACCATCCCGATCCCGGCCAGCCCCCAGGCCGAGCTCAACCTCGGCTACGCCCGAGCTGGCCGGCCCGATGGCCGAGCAGGGCTACCCGGTCCAGGTGAACTCCAACCACCCGGCCGGCCCGGAGTCGGAGTCCAGCGAGGACTTCCCCGGCAGCATCTCGCGCACCAGCGCCTCGGCGGAGAAGACCACGGCGCTGGCCGGCTACTCCACCGACTGCCGCCTCGGCCAGCCTGACGCGGCGCCGGCCGACGAGGGCGGCGAGGGCGGCGAGGACGAGGGCCCGATCCCGGGCCTGCCCGGTCTGCCCGACCTGCCGTTCCCCGGTATCCCCGGCCTCGGCCAGGCGCTGTCCTCGACCGTGGACCAGACCGTGACCACGCTGACCGGCGGCGCGCTGTCGACCACTGGTCAGAAGGGCCAGAAGGGCGGCGCGAAGGCGGCCGAGGAGGAGGTCGAGTGCCCGATCCCGGCCCAGCTCGCCGCGGTGATCGACCTCGGTGGCGTGGGTGCCAGCTCCACGGTGACCCGCAGCACCGACGACGACGGCGTGGAGCGGGTCAAGGCCGTGTCGCGTTCGGTGGTCGGTGAGGTCAGCCTGCTCGGCGGCATCATCACCCTCGACGGGATGGTCTCGACCGCGCGTACCACCAGCGATGGTGCGAAGGCGACGGTCAAGGGTGTGACCGACTACGGCACGCTCACGATCGCGGGCCAGAAGTTCCGCTACGGCTCCGACGGCTTCGAGGCCGCCGGCACCCCGCAGGACCTGCCCGGCCTGCCGGCCGACCCCAACCAGGCGCTCGAGGCGCTCGGGGTCCAGCTGCTGCTGCCCCAGCCGACCGAGGAGCGCGAGGGTGACAAGGGCACCGTCGCCGTCGGCGGCCTCCAGGTCGTCATCGACGCCGGCGTCCTGC
>NZ_LUNF01000001.1:0-19185 GCF_001626145.1 Aeromicrobium sp. REDSEA-S32_B7 | reverse complement strand
CCAGGCGCCAGACCGTGTCGAGCCGGATGTCGGCGGGGTCGACCAGCAGCCGCCAGCCTCCGTGGGCGCCCGGGGTCGAGGTCAGGAGCCCCGCCTCGCGCAGCGGCGCGAGCACGCGCCGGACGTGGACGGCCGTCACCTGGGTGCTGGCGGCCAGCTCGGTGGCCCCGACGAGGCGACCCGGCTGAGCCCCCGGCCCGGCACCCGCACCGGCCAGGTAGGTCAGCACGTGCACCGCGACGGCGAACTGGGTGCTCTGCGGACTGGCCATGCCCCCAGTCTGGCACATCCGTGATCAGTATGGTTATAGTTACTACAACCGCAATCACTCTGCACACGAATGGGGATGCCATGACCACCTACGCCATCACCGGAGCCTCGGGCCAGCTCGGCTCGCTCGCCGCCGACCTCCTGCTCCAGCAGGCCGACCCGTCCGACGTCGTCCTGCTCACCCGCTCCCCCGAGAAGCTCGAGCGTCCCGGCGTCACGGTGCGCGCCGCCGACTTCGACGACCCGAGCACGCTCGCCACCGCGTTCGAGGGTGTCGACGAGCTGCTCCTCGTCTCGACCGACGCCGTCGGCAGCCGCGTCGAGGGCCAGCGCCGCGCCGTCGAGGCCGCGAAGGCCGCCGGCGTGCGCCGCGTGCTCTACACCTCGGTCGTCGACCCCTCCGACGACAACCCCGCCGCCGTGACCCCCGACCACGTGGCCACCGAGCGCGACCTGCGCGAGAGCGGTCTGCGCTGGACGTTCCTGCGCAACAACCTCTACGCCGACATGCAGGCCGACACGATCGCGCAGGCCGCCGCGTCGGGCCAGTACGTCACCAACACCGGCGACGGCGGTGCCGCCTACGTGACCCGCGCCGACTGCGCCGCCGCCGCGGTCGCGGCGCTGCTGAGCACCGAGCTCGACGACGTCGCGCTCGACGTCACGGGCCCGCGCGCGATCACGGCCGACGACGTCGCGACGCTCGCGGCGCAGCGTCGTGGTGAGCCGGTCGAGGTCGTCCAGGTCGACGACGCCGCCTACGTGGCCGGGCTGGAGCAGGCCGGCCTGCCGACGCCGGTCGCCCACCTGCTCGCCTCGTTCGGCACGGCCATCCGCGAGGGCCGGCTCGCCGCCGTCTCCTCGGCCGTGGAGGACCTCACCGGGCGTCCCGCCACCCCGGTCGAGGACGTCGTCGCCTGACGCGCGACCGTGCGGCGCCGGGCTCAGGGGTCCACGGCGCCGCACGGCGGCAGGTCAGCAGGGCCGCGTGAACGTCTGCGTGCCCGTCTTGTCGTAGTTGAACGCGTGCCCGTTGAGGATGACGGGGCGCAGGACCGACCGGCCGTCCACCACCTGACGCTGCTCGTAGTGCAGGTGAGGTCCGGTGCTCTTGCCGGTGCTGCCGACGCGACCGATCTGCGTGATCGGCGAGACCTGCTGCCCCACGGAGACGGCGATGCTGTCCTCCTGCAGGTGGGCGTAGAAGCTGCGCCAGCCGTTCCCGTGGTCGATCTCCACCGCGTGGCCGTAGCTCGTGTACTTCTTCGAGACGCCGATGACCTTGCCGGACGCGCTCGCCAGCACGGGACGCCCGGCGTCGGACGACCCGGCGATGTTGAAGTCCACCGCCAGGCGGTTGGGCGTGTGGTCGCTGTACGTCTTCACCGGCCAGGCCTCGCCGCAGCGGAAGGGCACCTGCAGCGGTGGCCGGGCCTGCGACGCGGTCGCCTCGCTCGCCGTGGGTGCCGCGTGGGCGGCAGCCGCGAGCGAGCCGGCGAGCAGGGTCGCGGGCACAGCTGCTGCGACCGTCAGGGCGATCGTCCGTCGTCGGTTCATCCGTCCTCCTGGTGTCGTGGCGCGACCCCCGTCGCGCCGATGACGAGAGCCTGCCGACGCGCTCTGCGATCACGCTCCGAGCCGTTCGCAGCGAGTTCGCAGCGGCGCTCGGCAGGCTGAGGCACGGCGGCGGACGGCGTCGCCAGGCACCTACGAACCGAGGACACCTCATGAAGCGCACCCGTCTCGCCGCCGCTGCCCTCACCGCAGCGGCCCTCCTCGCCGGACCGGCCGTCGCCGGGCCCGCGCACGCCGACACCGCCGGCACCAGCTCGACGTCGTCCGCCACGGCGATCTCCGCGAACCGCCAGGCCGTGGTGGAGCGTGCGATGTGGGCGCTCGGCAAGCCCCTGCCGTACATCGACCGCTATGGCACGAAGCGCAACAGCACGCCGGTGCAGGACCGCAACCTGTTCGAGTACGGCGGCAGCAACACCAACAAGAACCTGTTCAACAACTACAACGGCCAGGAGTGGTGCGGCTACTTCGCCGCCTGGGCCTGGACCAACCGTCTGGTCCCGTCCAAGTCCGACTTCCCGGCCATCCCGCAGTACTACCCGGGCTCGCAGAACTGGGCGGACCAGACGGGATCGCGCTTCAAGCCCTTCTCGGCGTCGTCGACCGCGCGCCCGCTCCCGGGGGACGTGCTCGTGTGGAAGAACAACAACGCGGGCGGCGGTCACGTCGGCGTGGTCGTCGAGGTCAACGGCAACAAGATCTACACCGTCGAGGGCAACGTCGGCGGCGACGAGATCGGCTACAAGTACTACCTCTGGGACGGCGACGGACCGACGATCAAGGACAAGACGTTCCGCGGCTTCACGTCGGCGGAGTGAGGACGGGGGACGCGCCAGGGGGCGCTCCCCCAGCCTGAGCAGCCGCGGAGGCCTCCCGTTCCAGCCGGAGGGCCTCCGCGGCCTCCTCCGTGCGCCCGGCATCGTCCAGCAGGGCCGCGAGAGCACGCCAGGCCGCGGCCGCGCTGAGCTGGCGGCCCAAGGCGGTCAGCTCGGTCACCGCGAGGCGCAGCTCCGCCTCCGCCTCCGCCGGTCGGCCTTCCAGGCGCAGCGCTCCCGCGAGGGTGCGGCGGGCGCGGGCGGCGACGAAGGCGTCGCGCGACCGGACGGCCCACGCCCGCGCGCTGCGGGCGAGCTCGACACCGTCGGCGCCCCGTCCGAGCGCGACCGCGACCTCGGCCTGGGCGTCCAGCACGTAGCCGCGGTCGTAGTCGTCCCCGTCGTCCTCGAGCAGGCCGACCACCTCGAGGATCAGCTTCTGCGCCTCACCGAGCACCCCGAGGCGACGGTACGACCGTGAGAGCTCCAGCGTCGCCTGGCGGTATCCCGCCCGGGCGGCGGTCGGCTCGAGCAGCGCCCGCGCTTGCGCGAAGGCCACCGCCGCAGCCTCGTTCTCGTCGTAGTCGTTGTGCACGGTGCCGCGGCCGTCACCACCTGCGCGGCGGCCGCGGCCCGCGGGTGACCGGCGTCGACCAGCCGGGCCGCCGCCGACTCCGCCAGGCGTCCGGCCTGCTCCGACGACGAGGCGCGGGCCTGCAGGTGCCAGGCCCGGCAGAGGTCGAGAAAGGCACGGCCCGTCGCCGCGTCGACGTCGTCGGGCGCGGCGCGCCCGAGGACACCGCCCACGAGGTCGAGGCACGCCACCCAGTCCTCCTCGGCCGGCGCGCCGTGGTGCGCGGGTGCGACGAGGACCAGGAGCCGCCACGCGAGGTCGGGTCGGTGCGACGCCAGCGAGGAGGCCAGCACCCGAGCGGTCGCGTTCTCCGTCGCGAAGAACCGCACCGCCGACGTCCGGTCCCACCTCTGCGCCGCGTCCTGCGACGTCGTGGCCTGCGACGTCGGGCGAGCACCGTCCGGGGGCTCGGGGAGCAGCTGCGTCGGGTGGGCCCGGTGCGCCGGACGTCCCCGCTCGAGCAACAGCGCCGCCACCCGCTCCGCCGGTGACGTGTCGTCGTCGTGCGTGTCGGTGCCGCGCAGGAACCGTGCGACGACGTCGTGCAACTTGAACTGCGTCGCCTGCCCGAGGTGCCGCACCGGCTCGACGAGGTGCAGCGCGCTCAGGGCGTCGATCGCCCGCTCCCCCGCGTGGTCGTCGCCGAGCAGCGCCCCGAGCACCCAGGCGCTGAACGCGGGCAGTCGCAGCCGGGCCACGCGGTGGGCCGCCTCCTGCACCTCCCCGGGCAGCTGCTCCCACACCTCCGCGAGGCTCGCCGCGATCGAGGCCATGGTGCCGTCGTCGCCGGTGGAGAGCCGGTCGGCCAGGCGGCCCAGCGCCACGTCGGGTCGCTGCCGTGCCCGCCCGGCCGCGAGCCGCAGGGCGAGGGGCGCGGCACCGAGCGCGACCACCAGCCGGTCGGCGTCGGCCTGGTCGCGCTCGACCCGCTCCGACCCGAGCTCGCGGACGAGCAGCTCGCGGGCCGCACCCGTGGAGAGCGAGCCCACCGGCACGCGCACGTCCGCGTCGAGCCACGGCAGGTCCCGCCGCGACACGACGACGGCCATGGAGCCCGCCGACGCCGGCAGCAGGTCGAGCAGGGCCGGCGCTGCGACGTCCGCTCCCACGTCGTCGAGCACGACGAGGACCCGTCGCTCGTGCAGCAGGCTGCGGTAGAGGGCGGCTCGCTCGGCGACGTCGGCGGGGACGGCCTCGGGGTGCGTGCCCAGCAGCCGGAGGAAGGTGCCGAGGGCCGCCCCGGCGTCCGGACCCGTCGGTGTGCGACCGGCGTCGAGGTGCAGCGAGCCGTCCGGGAAGCGGTCGCGCAGGCGATGGCCCGCCTCGACCGCGAGCGTCGACTTGCCCATCCCCGGCAGCCCCGTCAGGTGCACGACGACCGGCCCGTCGTCGACCTGCTGGGCGGCGCCGAGCACCGCCTCCAGCTCGTGCGCGCGGCCGACGAAGCCCGGCGAGCGCCGCGGCAGCGTCCGGGGCGCCGTGGGTCGGCGCAGTGCAGTGTCGGCACCGGGCACGGTCGTGACGTCGGACGCCCGCACGGGCACCACGTCGCCCTCCAGCACCCGGGCGTGCGCGGAGCGCAGCAGGTCCGACGGCTCGACCCCCAGCTCGACGTCGAGCCGCTCGAACGCCTCGCGGTAGACCCGCAGCGCCTGCTCGCGACGCCCCACCGACGCGAGCGCCAGCACGGAGTGGGCGAGCAGGCCCTCGTGGAACGGGTGCAGGGCGGTCAGCAGGGCCAGGTCGGCGACGACCGTGTCGGCGCGGCCGAGCGCGACCGCCGCGGCCACGTGCTCCTCCCAGAGACCGAGCCGCTCGGCCGCGAGACGCGTGCGCTCGAGCTCCACGGCCGACGTGGGACGGACGTCGAGCAGGACCTCCTCGGGCACGAGGTCGAGCGCGGTCCGGAAGTCGTCGAGACATCCCACCTCCGAGCGCTGCGCCCGCGCCCGCGCGCGGTCGCGGCACGCTCGCAGCCGTCCGACGTCCGTCGTGACGCCGTCGTCGAGGACGTAGCCGTCGGCCGCCGTGCGCACGAGGGGTGCGTCGCACTTGCGGCGCAGGCCGGAGACGAGCGCCTGCACCCGGTTGCGCGCCGAGGTGGGTGGGGCGTCGTCGTACAGCCAGCGGACGAGCGTGTCGCTGGAGGACCCGGCTCCCACGGCGAGCCCGGCGAGGAGCGCGCGTTCGAGGCTCGACAGCGCGACGGGTGCACCGTCGCACTGCAGCGTGACCCCCGCGAGCACGGTCAGCACGACCCTGTCCCCCGAGCAGTCCACGTCAGGACCCTAGCCGCAGGACGCCCCGTCACCCCAGCGCAGATCCGCTCCCTGGGACGCGCAGTGGTGCCGTCGGCGCGCATCGAGGGTACTGAGGAGGCGTCTTGGGTACTCGGCCGCGGTAGGGTCGGGGTATGGTCCGTCCGACGAGCGTCGCTGCCCGCGACGACGCGCGCCGCCAGTCGCTGCTCGACGAGCTGATCCCGCTCTTCCACGCGGAGGGCTTCCTGGTGTTCAGCCTGGAGGACCTCGCCCGGCGACTCGGCTGCTCGAAGTCGACGCTCTACGTCGTCGCGCCGAGCAAGGAGCAGATCATCCAGGCCACGGTGCGCGAGTCGTTCCGGCGCTCGACCGACGCCGTCGAGCGACGGGTGGCCGCCGAGCCCGACCGTGGACGCCGGATCAGCGTCTACCTCGACGCGATCGCCGAGGAGCTGGCTCCCGCCGGGCCGACGTACTTCGCCGACCTCGACGCCTACGAGCCGGCCCGCGAGGTCTACCGCAACAACGTCCGTCTCGCGGCCCAGCGGGTCAAGGAGCTGGTGGAGGCGTCGGGCCGACGTCGGCTCGACCCGCGCTTCGTCGGCTCGGTCGCCGGGCTCGTGCTCGAGGCCATCCACCGCGGTGCCGTGGAGGCCGACACCGGCCTCGACGACGCTGCCGCCTTCCACCAGCTGGCCGTCCTCGTCGACCACGCCACCCGCACCACCTGACCCCGTCTCCTCTTCCGCATCCTGTGGAGAGGGCTGGACTGCGGGAGGGGCTAGCGGGAGGTGAGGTCCGGGAGCAGGACCGGGCCGGTCTTGCGGTCGAGGTTGGCGACGTGCTGCTCCATGCGGCCGATCGAGCCGACCAGCTGGTCGAGCACGTCGGCGACGGTCGCGATGGCGGTGGCAGCCGCCGTGAGCTGCTCCAGCTGGCCGGGCAGGGGCCGGGCCGACGTGGCGAGGGAGTCGATCGGCTCCTGCAGCCCCTGCAGCGACGCGAGCTGGGACTCCAGCCCGTCGATCTGCTCACGCAGGGCACGGATGTCGCCGCCCACGGAGCCGAGCGGCTCGGCCGCGCCGGCCACGCGGTCGGCCGCCGACACCACCCCGTCGGCCGTCGCGCCGAGGGAGCGGGCGACGTCGAGCAGCTGCGTCAGCTGGTCGCCGACCTCGGGCAGCACCGCGACGGCCTCGAGCACCGGCGGCACCACGCGCGCGACGTTGCCGTCGATGCGCTCGACCTGGTCGAGCGTGCGCGGCGACCGCTCGGCGGACTCGGTGAGCTCGGGCAGCGCGACCCCGGCGGCGGCGAGGCGCGGGAGGAACGGGAGCAGGATCACCAGGCCGACGATCAGCATGGTCAGCACGGCGATCAGCTGCACGGCGACGACGCGGGCGGCCCAGGCGGGCATGGACGCGAACGGGTTCATCAGGACCTCCAGCACGATGGTGACTGCTACGCACTGTAACGGTTACACGCTGTCACAGCATCGCGGTTAGGCTGTGGCCATGACCACGACGGGGGACGGACGCGCGAGCCGCTGGGCCGGGCACCGCGAGCAACGCCGCGAGGAGATCGTCGAGCGGGCGGTCGCGGTGATCGACGCCGAGGGCGCCGACGCACCGGTCGAGTCGATCGCCCGCGCCTGCGGCGTCACCCGGCAGGTGCTCTACCGCCAGTTCGACCACCGCCACGACCTCGACGTCGCGGTCGCCGACCGGATCGTGTCGATGCTGCTCGACCACGTGATCGTGCGCATGACCACCGACGACGGCGTGGAGGCCGGCCTGCGCGGCACCATCGACGCCTACCTCGACTTCGTGCTCGAGCACCGACCGCTCTACGACTTCGTCCGGGCGCTCCCCGCGCTCCGCGACGTCTACGCGACGGGACTGGTGGGCCTGGCCGACGCCGTCGTCTCACGCTGGCTCGCCGACCCGGGCGCCCGCACGCGCGAGGAGCTCGTCGACACCTTGGTCGACGTGCTCCAGCTGTGCATCCAGCCCGTCCTGGCCCAGGCCGCCGGCCGCACCTGACGCCCCTCGCGCCACGACGGGCCCGGCCGGGCCGAGCCGCTAGCGTCCGCGGGACAGGAACCGCGTGATCAGGGCCGCGCTCTCGGGCTCCGCGACCGACGTGGCGATGGTGCGCGCCTCGCGGTCGAGCTGCTCCGACAGCGGCGTCCCGAAGGAGTTGCGCACGAGCCGACGCGCCCGGCCGAACGCCCGCGCGGGACCGTCGGCCAGACGCCGGGCCAGCGCGTGCGCCTCGCCGGCGACGTCCTCGTCGTCGACGACGCGCGTGACGATCCCCCACTCCTGCGCCTCCTCGGCGGAGAGCCGGCGCGGCGTCAGCGTGAGCTCCAGCGCGCGCTGCAGGCCCACCACACGCGGGAGCAGCCACGACTGCCCGCCGTCGGGTGTCAGGCCGACCGACGTGTAGGCGGTGACGAACGCGGCCGACCGGCCGGCCACCACGAGGTCACCGCCGAGCACGAGCGACAGGCCGGCGCCCGCCGCCGCACCCTGCACCCCGACGACGACCGGCTTCTCGAGCCCGTCGAGCAGCCGGACGCCGACGTGCAGCGCGTCGGCGAGCTCCTGCAGGAACGCCGAGCGGTCGGGCGCCGCGTCCATCGCCCCGAGGTCGCCGCCGGCGCAGAACATCCGACCCCGACCCGTGAGCAGCACCACCCGAACGGCGTCGTCGTCGCGCACCTGCGTGAGCACGTCGGCGAACGCGGCCGTGAAGGGCAGGTCGATCGTGTTGGAGGCGTCCGGACGGTTCAGCTCGACGTGGGCGACGCCGTCGTCGACCGTGAGCAGGACGGGGGCGTCAGTCATGGGCCCAGTGTCCCGGTGCGTCCGCCGCCTCGCTCATCGCGGGGCCATGCGCAGCGAGCCGTCCATGCGGATGGTCTCGCCGTTGAGGTAGTCGTGCTCGACGATCATCCGGACGAGCTGCGCGTACTCGTCGGGGCGGCCCAGGCGCTGCGGGAACGGCACGCCCTTCGCGAGCGCGGCGCGGATCTCCTCGCCGACCGTGGCGAGCATCGGGGTGTCGATGATGCCCGGCGCGATCGTGTTCACACGGATGCCGTACTGCGCGAGGTCGCGGGCCGTGGGCAGGGTCATGCCGACGACGCCGCCCTTGCTCGCCGAGTACGCGGCCTGGCCGATCTGGCCGTCGAACGCCGCGATGGACGCGGTGTTGACGACGACGCCGCGCTGGCCGTGCTCGAGCGGCTCCGTGGCGGCCATCGCCTCGGCCGCGACCGCGAGCACGGTGAAGGTGCCCACGAGGTTGACGTTGACGATGCGCGCGAAGAGGCCGAGGTCGTGGATGCCCTGGCCGCCCTTGCCGAGCACGCGACCGGCGGTGCCGATGCCGGCGCAGCTGACCGCGACGCGCAGCGGTGCCTGCTCCGAGGCGGCCGCGACGGCGGTGCGCACCTGCGCCTCGTCGGTCACGTCGGCCTCGACGTACGTGACGCCCTCGACGTCGGGCGCCTTCTCGATGGACTGCGCCAGGTCGACCGCCACGACGGCCGCGCCGGCGGCGGCCAGCTCGGCAGCGGTCGCGGCGCCGAGTCCCGACGCGCCACCCGTGACGACGGCGGAGGTTCCGGTGAGCTGCATGGGTTCCTTCTTCCTACTTCAGGTGCCGGCTGATGACGAGCCGCTGGATCTGGTTGGTGCCCTCGAAGATCTGCATGACCTTGGTCTCGCGCATGTAGCGCTCGACGGGGAAGTCCTTGGTGTAGCCGGCGCCGCCGAGCTCCTCGACCTCGTCGAGGGCGGCGGCGGCCTGCTCGTGCTCGGCGTCGAGACCCTCCTCGCCGGCGTCGAGGCCGGCGAGTGCGATGGCCAGGCCCTGACCCTCGGCGCCGAGCCGTCGCTCCGCGGGCACCCGGACTCCGTCGAACAGCATCGTGGCCGTCGTGGAGGACATGAGCCCCATCTTCTGCTCGGGCACGTCGGCCGTGAGGCCTTCGGCGTCGGCCGGGACGAGGAAGCAGGAGATGCCCCGCCCCTTCTCGTCGGACGTGCGGGCCATGACCTTGTAGAAGTCGGCCTGCCCGCCGTGGGTGGTCCAGGCCTTCGCGCCGGTGATGACGTAGTCGTCGCCCTGGCGGACCGCCTTGGTCCGCATCGCGGCCGGGTCGGAGCCGGCGTGCGCCTCGGAGAGGCAGTAGGCACCCAGCAGGTCACCCCCGAGCAGGTCGGGCAGCCAGCGCTGCCTCTGCTCGTCGGTGCCGGCCTCGGCGAGCCCGAAGCAGGAGAGCGCGTGGACGCTCACCCCGACGCCGACGGCCGCCCAGGCCGAGGCGATCTCCTCGACGACCTGCAGGTAGACCTCGTACGGCTGGCCTCCGCCGCCGAGCTCCTCGGGGTAGGGCAGGCCCAGCAGGCCGGCACGGCCCAGCAGCGCGAAGACGTCACGCGGGAACGTCGCGGTGCGCTCGGCCTCGTCGACGCGCGGGCGCAGCTTGTCGTCGACGAGCTCGCGCGTGAGGGCGATGAGGTCGGCCGACTCGGGGGTCGGCATCAGACGATCGGCGGGCATGGCGACCTTTCCGGCGACGGGGGACGACGACGTCAGCGTACCAGGACGGATACTGTCGCTCCCTCTTTGGTACTGCCTCGATGTCTTCGGCGGAACTCGACCAGCAGGCGGCCGGAACCTTGGCAGGATGGTCGTCATGGAGCCGCTCTCCCCCGCCACGGGGACCGACACCTTCAGCGCCGTCGCGAACCGCGTCGTGGAGTACCTGAGGCGCAGCACGCCGATCAGCGACTGGTCGGTCAACCGACGGATCGAGGGCGAGCAGGTCTTCCTGCACACCACCAACGGCACGCTCGTGCGGGTCGGCGACCGTCGGCCGTGGGACCAGTCCTACTGCCACCGGGCCTTCGACCTCGGGGCCGACGCGATCGTCGACGACGTGACCACGCACCCGCAGTACAGCGACCTGCGCATCGGGGCCACCCGCAGCTACGCCGGCGTGCCGATCCGCGACCCCGAGGGCGAGATGTTCGGCATGCTCTGTGGTTTGGGCGTCGACCCGCTCGACGGTGCTGACGTCGACGCCGAGCTGCTCGCCGTCCTGGGCGACCTGCTCGGCGCGCACCTGTCGCTCGCCCGCCGGGCCGAGAGCGACGACCGCGAGCGGCGCACCGCGGAGGCCCTGGCCCAGACCGACGCGCTCACGGGCCTCGTCAACCGCCGTGGATGGGACTCCGTGCTCGCCGACGCCGGGGTCCGAGCGAGCGCGTACGGCGACCTCGCCGCGGTGGTGCTGTGCGACCTCGACGGCCTGAAGGACGTCAACGACCGCGACGGGCACGCCGCCGGCGACACCCTCCTGCAGCGCACCGCGCACGCGCTGACCAGGGCCCGCGGCGCGCACGACACCCTCGCGCGGTACGGCGGCGACGAGTTCGTCGTCCTGGTGGAGGACGTGTCGCCGAGGCTGCTCAGCCGGACGCTGCAGCGCTACCGCGACGCGCTGGAGCACGAGGGCGTGGAGGCCTCCTTCGGGTGGTCGCTCGTCTTCCCCGGCGACGAGCCGGTCGACCTGGCGTTCCAACGCGCCGACCGGTCGATGTACGAGGACAAGCGGGCCCGCCGCGCCGCACGACGCGAGCCCGACACCGCCGCCGGGTAGCCTGCGCCGATGGACGAGCGGCACAGCGGCGGGTGGCGAGGGATCCCGTTCCTGGTCGCGTTCGTCGCCGTGCTGTCGGTGCACCTGGTGCTCCTCGCGGCCGACGCGAGCCCGTGGGACAGCGTCACGAAGTGCCTGCTCGCACCTGTGCTCGTGGCGTGGGTCGTCGCCGCGCGGGGTCCGGGGCTGCTCGTGGCCGCGCTCGTGCTGTGCCTCGGCGGCGACCTCCTGCTCGAGGTCGAGGGGCTGTTCGTCGCCGGCATGGCCTCCTTCGCAGCGGCCCACGTCTGCCTCGTCACGCTGTTCGTGCGCGCCGGTGCGGTGCGGGAGCGTCGCCCCCACCCGCTCCTGGTGACGACGTATCTCCTCGCCGGCGTCGCCCTCGTCGCGTGGGCGTGGGGCGGCCTCGCCGCCGACCTGCGTCCGGTCGTGCCGGTCTACGCCGTGCTGTTGCTCGCGACCGCCGTCACGTCGTCGTGCGTCGACGTGCTGGCGGGCGTCGGGGGTGCCCTGTTCCTCATCTCCGACGGGCTGATCGCCCTGGGCGAGGCAGGCCGCGTCGACCCGGGGTCGGCCACGGTGTCGGTGGCCGTCATGGTCCTCTACGGCGCGGCGATCGCGCTGCTGACGGCCGGCGCGCTGCGCGTGTCGGGCGACCTGTCCACGAGCGGGCCCGTCCTCCGTCAGCCCAGCGGCGAACCCCTGACGTGAGACCCGACCCGACCCGACCCGCACGGGCGACGCACAGCACCGACCTGACCTATCGCTGGGTGAACCGCGCCGGCGCTCTGCTGCTGCGTGCGTGGGGCGTGCGGCTGCGGGCTCGTGGGCTCGAGCACCTGCCGCGCGACGGTGCCGCGGTGCTGGCCGCGAACCACACCGGCTACCTCGACTTCGTGCTGCTGGAGTGGGCGGCGCGCCAGCGGGGACGACTCGTGCGGTTCATGAGCAAGGCGTCGGTCTTCGACGCCCCCGTCGTCGGCCGGCTCATGCGCGCGATGGGGCACGTGCGGGTCGAGCGCTGGACGGGTGCGAGCGCCTACCGCCACGCCCGGCGCCTGGTGACGTCGGGCGAGGTCGTGGGGGTCTTCCCCGAGGCCACCATCTCGCGCTCGTTCCGCATCAAGCGGCTGAAGCCGGGGGCCGCAGCGCTCGCCCTGCACGCCACCCGGACGACCGGGGTCGTCGTCCCCGTCGTGCCCTGCGTCGTGTGGGGCGGGCACCGGCTGCTCACGGTCGACGGACGTCGCACGCTGCGCCGCGGGGTGGCGGTCGACGTCGTGGTCGGCGAGCCGCTCCTGCCGCGTGAGGGCGAGTCGGTGGCGGAGCTGACGGCGCGGCTCAGGGAGGCGCTGGAGCGGCTGCTCGACGACGCCGTCGAGCACTACCCGCAACAGCCGCGGTCCGAGGCCGACCGGTGGTGGGTCCACGCCGACCGCGGCGGCACCGCTCCCGACGTGGCCACCGGCGCCGCGCTCGACCGCGCGGCACTCGAGCGCGCGGGCGCTCCCTCGGACTGACCCGGCGACCCGCCAGCGTGTCCTGGGGACGACGAGGCGCAGGAGCCCCTCTCGTGCGCCACGATGTGCTCATGGCCTTCTCCGAGACCACTGCCGTCGCGATCGGCGACCTCACGTTCGACGTCCGGATCGCCGGGCCAGACGACGGGACGCCGGTCGTGCTGCTGCACGGGTTCCCGACCACGTCGCTCTCGTGGTCGTCCGTGGTACCCGCGCTCGCCGACGCCGGCCTGCGCGTCGTTGCCCCCGACCAGCGGGGCTACTCCCCCGGCGCCCGGCCGGCGGAGGTCGCGGCGTACGCCACCGACCGCCTGGCGCAGGACGTCGTGAGCCTCGCCGACGCGCTCGGGCTCGACCGCTTCCACCTGGTCGGGCACGACTGGGGCGCGGCCGTCGCGTGGTACGTCGCCGCGCATCATGGCCACCGACTGGAGACCCTGACCACCTTCTCGGTGCCGCACCTGGCCGCCTACAACGCGGCGCTCGCCCACGACGCCGACGCCCGCGAGCGCGGCTCCTACATCCGGCTGTTCCGCCAGGAGGGGACGGCCGAGGACCTCCTGCTCGCCGACGACGCCCGCCGGCTCCGCGCCATGTACCAGGGCGTCGTGCCCCAGCACCTCGTCGACGCCTACGTCGCGCAGCTGCAGGAGCCGGGGGCGCTCACCGCGGCGCTCGGCTGGTACCGCGCCATGACCCCGGAGCTGGCGGGTCTGCCGTCGGTCGACGTGCCGACCACCTTCGTCTGGAGCGACGACGACCTCGCCATCGGTCGGGCCGGGGCCGACACGTGCGGCGCGCACGTGAGCGCCGACTACCGGTACGAGGTGCTCGAGGGCGTGACGCACTGGATACCGGAGCAGGCGCCCGACGCGGCCGCGACGGCGATCCTGGACCGTGTCCGGGGCGTCGACCCCGAGGCCCCCCGGCCCATCTAGCCGACGAGCGGCCAGCCGGCGGGGTCGTCGAGGTCGCGGCCGACCCGCCGCGCGTAGGCGTTCCAGTCCTCCGCGCGCTCGGCGTACCACCCGCGCTGGGCGTGCATGAGCTGCTCCAGGTCGAGCGTGCCGACGTCGGCGTGTCTGGCCGCCAGCTCGACCGCCACCTGTCGCGCGGCGACCGCGTCGCACGTGGCGTCGTGCGCACCGTCGAGCGCGACCCCGTAGTAGGCGGCGACGTCGCCGAGGCGACGACGACCCAGCGCGCCACGCTCGATCCCCCAGTCGACGACGTACGGGTCGACGACGAGCAACCGCTCCCAGTCGGGCTCGGCGAGCCCGTGCCGGCGCGCCTCGGCGCGCAACATCGACAGGTCGTAGCAGGCGTTGAACACCACGAGACCCACCCGGCGCTCGGCGAGCGTCGCGAGCCAGTCGAGCACGACCGGCAGCGCCTCCGCCGACGTCGGGGCGTCCTGCAGCATCGCGTCCGTGATGCCGTGGACGGCGGCGGCTGCCTCGGGCACGGGGACGTCCGGCCGGACGAGGCCGGTGATCTCGAAGCCGGGCTCGTCGAGCAGCGCGAAGCTCACCACGCGGTCGTGCAGCGCGTCGGTGCCGGTGGTCTCGAGGTCGAGCGAGGCGAGCGGCAGCCGGTGCCACCCGTCGTGCCCGCCCCGTGCCGGCGGGCGGGGTGCGCAGGCGACGCACCACGTGCGCCAGGCGCCCGGCGTGCCGGTGAGCCGGCCGGCTCCCGCGAGCACGTGGAGGGTGCAGGCGGCGCAGAAGCCCTCGAACCGGTTGGTGCGCACGGCCCGACGCTAGGCGGCGGGACGGACAACTCCGGGGAGGCTCACCGGCCGTCGGGCTCCAGCGCGTCGACCACGAACGCCCGGGCCGACGTCGCCCGAGGTGCCTGGCAGGTGAGCACGGCGGCCTCGCGCTGCACCGCGCGCACGTCGGCGACCACCCGTGGCGGGAGGATGCCGTCGCACGACAGGCGCACCCGCCAGCGGTCGTCGGCCAGCGCGGTCACCTCGACGCACTGCACGTCGCGCGGGCCCCCCGGCCCCCACCGCTCGTGCACCGCCACCGCGGCCGCCTGCGCCACGGGCGGCATCGCGCTGCTGCCGCGCAGCGCCCAGGGGGTCACGCGCCCGGCGAGGTGCTCGGCGACGACGTCGAGCGACGTGTCGTCGTCGAGCCCGCCGTAGTAGGTCGTGTCGGGCACCACCACGACGTTCGCCGCGAACCGGTCGCCACCCACGTGGCTGCACTCCCACACCGCGTCGCCGAACCGCTCGGCGAGCGCGGCGGCCACCGGACGACCGCGCACGGCGCAGCAGGTGTCGTGGCGTCCGTGCGCGCACACCAGCACGGCCGGCTCGTCGGTCCAGCCGTCGTGGTCGGCGGGCTCGCGCAGCACGGGGCACGAGTCGAGCAGGTCCGCCGGCTCGGTCCAGGTGCCCCAGCGCAGCCGGCCGGCGGGGACGTCGACGACGGCCCACGCGCGGGGACCGTCGGCGTCGCTGCGGCGCCCCGGTCGGCGGATCAGGACGGCCCGCCCGCCCGCCTCGCGGGTGGCCTCGACGAGCCGGGCCACGACGTCGGGGTCCAGCCCCTCGGACTCGAGCGCGTGGAACGGCCACGGGCCCTGGTGCTCGACGAGCAGCAGCCGCTGCACGTGCAGCGCCGTGCCCGGGAGGGGGTCGGCGCGCACGCGGGCGCGCGCGGCGCAGAGGTCGTCGAGGTCGGCCACGGGCGGCTCAGGCCGCCACGAGCACGCCCGCGGCGACGAGCCGGCGCGCGGTCTCGTGCCCGAGACGGGCGACGGTGACCACCTGGCCGTCGAGCAGCCCGTGGAGCACGTCGGCCTCGAGGTCGGCGACGTCGACGTCGACCCCCCGGCCGCGCAGGTGCCCGTCCGCGACGTGCGCCGCCAGGCTGCCGCGCAGCACGAGCGCGGTGTCGTCGGTGAGCCCCTGGGCCAGGCGCAGCTGCGCCAGCGGACCCACGGGTGCGGCGCGGCCCGACGTGCCGTCGCGCCCCCCGAGCGCGGCGGCGAGCGTGTCGGTGGGCACGGCGCGGACGGCGGCCAGCAGCCGGTCGCGCACCAGCTCGGCGTGGGCGTGGAGGTCGTCGGGGTCGGCGACGTCGACGCCCAGGGGCAGCGACGTGCGGACGTCGGGGTCGTCGGCGACCGCAGCCAGGGCCGCGGCCACGACCTCCTCGGCGAGGTGGTGGCGGTTCCAGGTGTGGACGCCGAACGTCAGGTGCGTGCTGACGTCGCCGAGCGCCGTCGCGGCGTGGAGGGTGCCGCGCGGGAGGTACAGGACGTCGCCGGGCTCGAGCACCTCGTCGATGAGGCACTCGCGCTCCGCCTCGGCGCGCACGGCCTCGCGACGGTCGGTCCAGGGCTGGTCGCGCAAGGGCGCCTCGTGGACGGGGGCGTGGATGCGCCAGCGCTTGGCGCCGGAGATCTGCAGGACGAACACGTCGTGCACGTCGTAGTGGTCGTCGAAGCCGCGCGACTGCGGCGGCGTGACGTAGGCGTTGACCTGGACGGGGTGGCCGAGGTCGGCGACGAGCTGCTGGGCGAACGCCACGACCGGGGGCCAGGTGCGGTGCAGGGCCTGCAGCACGAGCGTGGCGCCGTCGGCGAACAGTGCCGTGAGGCGGGTGTCGTCGACCTGGTCGGCGATGCCGGCACCCACGCCGCCGCCGGACGTGAAGGCGCGGGTGGGCAGGGTGCTGCCGTCCTTCGCGACCCGCAGGAACGGGGTACGCAGGCCGTGGGTGGAGACGAGGTCGTCGACCGCGGTCTCGCCGAAGAGGTCGTCGAAGGCGCCGGGCAGGTCGGCCGCGCGGGTGAGCAGCGGCGCCCGACCCCACGTGTCGGCGGCGAAGCCGACGGGGTCGACGACCAGCCGACGCAGGGCCGGACGACCGGGGGCGACGTCAGGTGACGTCGTCCCGGTCGGCCCGCCCTGCTCGGTGGTGGTCACGACTCAGTGCGCCGAGCCGTCGGCGCCACCGTCGGCGCCACCGTCCTGCACGCCCGGCGTGCCCTCGGCGCCACCGTCAGCGGGGCCCTCGGCGCCACCGTCAGCGCCGCCGTCCTGGACACCCGGGGTGCCCTCGGCGCCACCGTCAGCGGGTCCTTCAAGGTTCTGCTCGCTCATGAGGTTCCTCCTCGAGTCGGGTACGCGGCGGGTGCCGCGAGACCCAGCCTGGCACCGTGCGCGGACGTCGCAACTCGGCGTCAGGCGCCCGTCCCGGGACGCTCGTCGCGCTCGTGCAGCTGACCCTTGAGGTCGCGCACCTGGCGCCTGCGACGGTGGGCCAGCGCGCCCGTGACGGTGAGGATGACGACGAGTGCGACGGCTCCCACCGCACCGATCGCGCTGGCCACGCGGAAGCCCGGCGCGTCGACGTCGAGGATCCGCTCGCCGGCGTGCGCGGCACTGCCGGCTCCGACGACGATCGACAGCGTGAACCAGTTGGGGGCGGCCAGCACGACGGCCACGAGGAGCAGGATCCCGCGCCAGGTCCAGTTGAAGAACCGCCGGCGCAGCTGCACGACGACGAGCAGCGGCACGATGGTGAACACGAACCCGTAGAAGAGCCCCCACAGGACGCCGCTCGTGATGTCGCCGTTGACCTGGTCGGCCACGCGCTGCGCCCACCAGCGCGGGAAGAACGCCCCCGCCACGAGGGCCAGCAGGTAGACCACGGCCACGCCCACCAGCACGGCCGCGAGGCGCTTGACCCATCGCTTGGGGTCGACCTCGGAGGGCACGTAGCGTCGTTCGTCCTTGCCGTGGCTGCGGTCGACGTCGTGGTCGTCGCGGGCCGGTCGCTGCACCTGGTCGTCGCTCATGGACCCATCGTCGCGCGGCCGGCGGCCGTGCACCAGTCCAACGGCGACGGCGTCGTCGCAGGTCAGGAGGCTGCTGCCAGCGCCGCCCAGTCGGCCTTCGACCAGCGACCCGTGACCGGGCGACCGAGCGCCTGCTGCCGCGCCTTGACGGCGGCGACGGTCCGCGGCCCGAGGTAGCCGTTGCGGTCGGCGCGCGGCACCGCGAGCGCGACCTGCAGCACCAGCACGGACTTGCCCGTCGCCCACGGACCGAGGGTGGTCGGGTAGTTCTTCGCGCCGTAGCGCGCCGCCTCGCTCGACGTCATCGAGCCGGCAGCGTCCCAGGTCGTGCTGGCCGGGACGAGCGAGGACCACGTCGGCTGGTCGAGGGTCGCCGTGGGCGGCAGGTCGTGCGCCTTCTGGTAGCGCGCGAGCGCGGACCGCGTGGTGGTGTCGAGCGTGCCGGTGACCTTGACGCCCAGCGCGGTCTGCGCCGAACGCACGGTCGCCGCGCGCGAGCCGAGCTCCTCGGTGCTGCGCGACGTCTTGCGCACGAGCGCCGTGAGCGCGGGGCAGGGACTCGTGCGCGCCTGGCCGTTCACGACGCCGGGCTGGCCGCTGTACCGGGCGCACGGGCCGTAGTCGACCGGCTGGACCTTGCCCGTCCAGAAGCTGGTGGTGCCCCGGGCGCCGTTCCAGCTGAACGAGACGTGCACGTGGTCGCGGTGGCCGGAGCTGGGTCGCCAGCCCTCTTTGGCCCGGTAGATCGCCCAGATCTTCTCGTTGTAGATGACGTACATGACGCCCAGCCGTCGGGCGTTCGTGCCGCCGTCCTTCGTGAGCCAGGCCAGGAAGTCCGCCGCCGCGGCGCGCTCGGACGGCTTCGTGACGTCGACCATCCAGTCCCACGCGCGGCCGTCGGCGTGCTCGGAGACCCCCTCGGTGCAGCTGCGGGCCGTGTTCCCCGCGCCGCCGACGCCGTAGGTGCGCATGACCAGGTCACGCGTCAGCGCGACGCCGCGTGGCGTGCCGGGCTGGCAGGCCACCTGCGGCACGTACGCCGAGGCCGGGTCGACGTCCTTCGGCAGCGTCACGGGCGCCTTGAGCCCCTTCGGCTTCGACGGGAACGCCACCGGGGTCGACGATGCCGCCGTCGACGTGGTGCCGCTGATGACGGTGAGCGTGGTCGCGCACAACAGTGCGGCGACACACGCGAGCCCGAGCCTGCGCATGATGATCTCCCTCGACCCGTCGGGCTTCCCCACCCGGCGGGACCACCATCCTGCGTCCCACACGTCACTCCTGCCACGAGAACGCCAGAACTACAGGACTGTTCTTCAGCCGCCGCAGGAGCAGCCGGCGAGCGCAGCCGCGACGTCGTCGATCGCGGCCTGCGTGACGAAGGGGTTCACGTCGTCGGTGTCGTCGGTCATGACGGCGAAGACGAGGGGCGTGCCGTCGCGGTCGGTGACGTAGCCGGCGAGGGAGTGCACGCCGGTCAGCGTGCCGGTCTTCGCCCGGACCAGGCCGCGACCGGCGGAGTCGGTGCCGAACCGGTTCGCGAGCGTGCCGGTGAACCCGCCGACCGGGAGGTCGGCCAGCAGCGGCGCGGTGGCCGCCCGCGCCGAGGCCGCGCGCA